>CAZKCX010000118.1:0-12769 GCA_964550865.1 uncultured Planctomycetales bacterium | reverse complement strand
GTGTAGTGTGCGGTCCTGTCCATAGTCGCACGATTTGTGAAACGCGGTACTAGGGGGTCGCCTCGCTCGGTCCGCGTCCGATCCTCGCGAAACACCACCCCACGGTGTAGAATTCGCCCTCGCGGCTTGCCCGATTCCAGAGGGGCGATTCCATGCTTCGAGCATTCCCGTTGATTCCGAACCCGCTTGCTTCCGGCGAGATGGTCTCTGCGTCCCGATGCGTACCGGTCTCGAGCAGCTGTTTGCTGCTTGCTGCTCTCGGCGCCTGCGTGCACGCCGGTACGATCGAATATGAGGACTTCGGCGTCAGACCGGAATCCATTGCGACGGGTGCGGCCTTCGAGATCCATGCACGCGTCCTCGCCCAAGGCGTTTCGATCGTCAGCATGGTCGTGCGGACCACCGAGTCGATCCCGAAGGACGACGCGCCGCCCGGCTTCGAGCTGTATCAGCCGACGCGCAAGCTGGCCTATCTCGCACACGAGGGCGACCTCAACCTCCGCGACAACGGCCCGCGAGACCTCGATCCGGCTGCACGGGCGTTCCGGATTCGCATCTCCACGAAGGGCTGGGAGCCCGGGGCGTACAAGCTTTCCGTCTTCGCCCACAACCGACCGGGACCCGGGTCCCATATCGCGGCGGAGCGTCGGCTCCTCGTTCGCGTGGACAAGGAGCGCACCCGGATTCAAGATCTGGGCGGTGCCCCGGAGGTTCGACTCCCACGCTGCGAGGTCATCCCGCCCGTGGCCGACGCGGGGGAACCGGTGACCTTACACGTTCGAGCCGAGGGTGCCGATGAATGCGATGTTCGCATTCGCAGCCCCTACTTCGTCCATCCGGACCACGTGCCGCCGGGCGTTACCTACGATCCCGAGACCCGGATGGCCTACGTCCCCGGCGCCGAGGACGACGTCCTCCACGACAACGGGCCGAAGGACGCGGACCCCAACGACGCGGCGCTGGCGATCCGGTTCGACACCACCGATTGGAGGCCGGGGCTGGTCCATCTCGAGGTCACGCCCACGATGGCGTCCGGCGGCAGGCCGGACATCCGCAACGTGGCGATCAAGATCCGCTCACCGAAGGACCGGCTCGACGTCAAGGTCTCCGAGTCCTGGCCGATGTGCCCGGGGACGCACGCCGAGAGACTGGTTCGTCTCGCTGATGGGACGCTCGTGCACGGCAGCTATTACAGCACCGACAACGGACAGACGTGGACGAAGCGCAAGACCGGAACGATCGGCGTCGGCCCCAAACAGCTCCGCGACGGACGCGTGTTGAGCCTCGATTACCGTACGCTCCCGATCGAGGGGCGAAGCGGTTGGTATCGCGGCAAGCGATACGTCTCCAGCGACAACGGACGCACGGTGGACGGGCCGCTGGCTGCCGAGTTCCATGTCCCCCTCGCCAAGGCCGCCCACGGTCACGCGTTTCACCCCGGCCCGCTCTACATGCGATCGATGGTCGAACGACCGGACGGCAGGCTCGTCGCGCTGATGGCGGGCTGGTTCCTCGGCGACGACGTGCCCTGCCCGCACAGCCCACGGCGTCCCTACTCGCGAACCTATACGTGCGAGTCCCACGACGGCGGGAAGACGTGGGCGTATCTCTCGACGATCGGCTACGGGCAGATCGGCAGCGAGGGCTACAACGAGGGCGCGATGCAGGCCCTGCCCGACGGTCGGCTCTTCGCGGTGCTCCGCACCGGGAGCATGCGCGACAAGCGATGCCAGGACAACCCCATCATGCAGTCCTATAGCGATGACGGCGGCCGCCGGTGGACCACCCCCACGCGGACCGGCGTGATGGGCGCGTTCCCGCACCTGATCGTCTTGTCCGACGGCATGCTGGCCGCCAGCTACGGGCGCCCGGGGGCGTGCATCATGTTCAGCCACGATCTCGGCACGACGTGGACCGATCACACCGTGGTCGATACGACGCCCTATTCCGGCTACACCTCGATCGCCGAGATCAAGCCGGGTGAGATCCTGATGGCCTTCGGGACGAAGGGATACCGAGACCCCAAGACGGCCGAACGGAGCAACCGCATCCGGCTCGCTACCATCCGTTATCGCGAGAAGGGCTCGGCGAAACCGCCGGACCCGTTGGCGAGGCTGCGACTCGGCGTGCATGAGGTGCAACCTCTCGGTGACGGCTTCTACGAATGTGAGGTGCGTTCACGATGTCTCGAGCGGACCGAGCGATTCTGCTTGCATCTCCCCAGCGGGTACGATCCGGCTCGCCCCACGCCCTATGCGATGATCGTCCTGCTGCACGGCTCGGGCCGAAGCCATCGCAGCCTGATCGACCACGCCGAGGCGCGGGCGGCATTGGCGGCGTCGCCGGACGTCATCCTCCTGCCGCACGGCGGCGGGTCGTGGTGGGTGGACAGCCCGGTCGACGCGAAGAGCCGCTACCAGTCGTACGTGCTCGAGCTGATCGCGCTGGCGGATCGCTGCCTCCACGTCAGCCCCCACCCCAGGCAACGGTCGGTCTGCGGTTGGAGCATGGGAGGATTTGGAGCGGCGAATCTCGTGGCGAACCACCCGCAGTGGTTCGGGGCGCTCGGGATCCTCGTCGGCCTGCTCGACTTCCCCAACCCCGCCTATACGAAAGAACACAACCACGCGATCCCCGCCGTCCTCGGGGAGTCGAAGGATTGGCCGAAGGCGAATCCCCTCGCGAAGGCAGCAGCACTTCGCGGAAAGGCGATCTTGCTGATCACCGGAGAAGACGCCTTCGACCGCAAGATGAACGAGACCTTCAGCCGGAAGCTCCGTGATCTCGAGATCGATCATGACCTCAGCGTCCAACCCGGCGGGCATACGTTGGACCTCGTTGTCGACGCGCTGCCCCAGGCGCTTGAGTTTCTGCATGCGGCGATGCATCCGCGGGAATAGGGTGGAAGGAGATGCCCCCTCATGGCCAGCAGTCCATTCACACACATGGGCCGTCCTGAAGCACTGTCGATTGGCCTGGCCCTGCTCCTCTGCGGCTCGCTCAGCGCAGCAGAAGACGCAGGACTCACGCTCGTTTGCCGACCGAACAACGACCTGCATCGCGTGCTCCAAGAGAACGGCCTGGCCTGCGAGAGGACCGCCTCTGTCCGCGAGGGCATCGACCACACCCCAGCCGGCGGCGCGCTGCTGGTCCTGGCCGACGGCTACCCCAAGCAGACGACGGAACTGCCGGCGGGCTTCCTCGACGCGGTCAAGATCAAGCGTCTCCGCGTCTACGTCGAGTATCCAAGCGCCCTGTCGGAGCTCACGTTCGAGAGGCCCCGCGGCACGCTCTGGGAACGCGCCGTCGTCTCGTCCGACTTCTTCGGCGAGGGCCTCGCCAGGCTCCGGATCCTGGCCATTCACGATTGCACCTTTCTGCCGACGCGGGCCACGAACGCACACATCGCCGTCGCCCGCGTGGCCGGCTTCGATACGGCCGTCTACGGACTGCCGAAGGAGGCGTTCCCGATCCTCTTCGAGCACCCGCAAGGGGATGTCCTCGTCGCCACGACGAAGCTCAGCCAGTTCGTCTCCGCGCGCTATGCCCCGACGGCGGCCTGGCGGACGATCTGGCAGGGCATACTGAGATGGCTCTGCCCCAAAGGCGCGTTGCCGCAGCTAGAGTGGACACCCTCGGTCCGGCCGAGCTACGCCAAGCAGCAAACCCTCCCGAACGACGTCGAGCGACGGGCCGTGCGGAGGGGCGTGGCGTGGTTCAAGAACGGGCGGCTCCTCGTCCATCCGGAATGGGAGGTCGAGCTCGAGAAACGACGCAAGAGCTTCCGCGACGGCGTCGCTCCGGGACCCGAGAGGGATTGGCCCATCGGGGACGGCAAGCACGGCATCCTCGAGGGCTACAGCTCGGTGATCTATCATGACGGCACACAGCCGATGCGGTGGTACCGCCGGAACGACTGCACCGGCGAATCGGCGATGGCGTTGGCGTTCGGCGGAGAGGTCTTCGACAATGCCGAATACCGACGCATCGCCGCGAACCTGAACGATTTCATCTACGACGACTCGGTCTTCGCCAAGGGGCCGCGCGGCAATCCGGAGAGCCCGACGTACGGCCTGCTGAGCTGGTCCGACAACCCCCCTGCCGACGGCATCTACTACGGGGACGACAACGCCCGTTCCCTGCTGGGCACGATGGCGTGCGCGGCTTTGCTCGACTCGACCCGCTGGGACGAGGGCCTGCTCCGCTGCGTCCTTGCCAACCTGCGAACCTCGGGACGGCTCGGCTTTCGTACCGGTCGTCTCGACGAGCGCGGGCTGCAAGCGCACGGCTGGCGGCACTACTTCAACGGCCGACCCGTCTTCTTCGCCCCGCATTACGAGGCCTACCTATGGGCGTGCTATCTCTGGGCCTACCGCCACACCGGCTACGAACTCCTCCTTCAGCGGGCGAAGTCGGCGATCTCCATGACGATGAAGGCGTATCCGGATCAGTGGCGATGGACGAACGGCATCATGCAGGAGCGAGCGCGGTTCCTGCTGCCGCTCGCCTGGCTCGTTCGCGTCGAGGACACGCCCGAGCACCGGGCGTGGCTGCGGACGATGGCCAAGGAGCTCCTGGCCAACCAGGCTCCCTGCGGCGCGCTCCGTGAAGAACTGGGCGAGGCGGGCAAGGGGGCATACGGGCCGCCGCGCTCCAATGAGGACTACGGCAAGCACGAGGCCACGCTCATGCAGGCCAACGGCGATCCGGTCTGCGACCTGCTCTACACGACCAATTTCGCCTTCATCGGGCTGCACGAGGCGGCCGCCGCCACCGGCGAGAGGCTCTTCACCGAGGCGTCGGACAAGCTCGCGAACTTCCTGTGTCGGATCCAGGTGCGTTCCGAGGACCATCCCGAGCTGGACGGGGCGTGGTTTCGGGCCTTTGACTTCGACCGGTGGGAGTACTGGGCCAGCAATGCGGACGCCGGCTGGGGCGCGTGGTCTATCGAATCCGGATGGACGCAAGGCTGGATCACGGCCGTCCTGGCGATGCGCGAGATGAGGACGTCGTTATGGGATCTGACCGCCCAGAGCCAGGTCAAGAGGCTCATGCCGAAGCTGCGGCCGCACATGATCCCCGACGACGCGCTGGTCAGAGCGCCCAAGCCGATGGACCACCTCGCCCGCGGCAAGACCGTTCGGCTGCAGACACCGTATGATCTTCGCTATCCCGGGGGCGGCCCGCTGGGGCTCGTCGACGGTATCCTCGGTCGGGCCGACCATACCGACCCGGCCTGGCACGGCTTTGAGGGCCCGGACCTTCACGCCACGATCGACCTCGGGGGAACCAGCCTCGTTCGCAGCCTTCGGTCGACGTATCTCCAGTCGCGAGGCGTCGGGATCTTCCTGCCGGTCGAGGTTGTCTACGCCGTCTCCACGGACGGAAAGGAATTCCGCACCGTCGCCACCGTCGGGCACGACGTTTCACTCGAAGTGGCGAAGCCCCTCACGCGAGCGTTCGAGACGACGCTGCAACGGCCCACGCAGGCGCGATACGTCCGCGTCGTCGCCAAGAGCATCGGCATGATTCCCCAGGGACACCGGGCGGCCGGTCGGAAGGCGTGGCTCTTCGCGGATGAGATCGTCGTGCGGTGAACGAGCGAGCGGAAGAGGACAGGCCTGAGGACAGGGCGGCTGTGAAGCAACGCAAAGGCGCAGGCAAACGCACACTTCGAGGCATACCTGCGGGCGCGTTTTCGCTCAACGCTTACGCATACCTGCCGAAGTCAAACGCGGCCTTGTACATCGCCGCCAGATTCTCCCACGGCACGTTGGGCGGGAGGTTGTTCGCCTCCTTGAGGATGAAGCGTCCGCCCTCCATGATCCCGCTCTGGAGGATGTCCCGGGCCCGTGCATAGACTTGCTCGCAGCTGCCATTGAGCAACAGGCCCACCTCGACGCCGCCGCGGACCTCCACCGCCGGTCCCAGAACGTCGCGAAGCCACGTGAAGTCGACCGGGAACCCCGTGTCGAATGAGGTGATCCCCAACTCGTCCTTGAGGAGGGGGAAGTAGCGGGTGGCGTCGCCGCAAAGGTGGATCATCCGCTCGCCGGACGCCGATCCCGTCTCCTCGTACCAACGTCGGTGATGGGGCATCACCAACTCGCGGTACAGGCTCTCGCCGATCAGCGCGATGGAGTCGTCCGCGAACCATGGAGGCCTGTCCGTGATCTCGAAACGCTCCAAGAACGCACGGCGTCGCTTGATGCCCGCCTCGATCAGGAATGCGAACAGGTCGTTCGCGTAGGCGGGATCGTCCAGCATGTCGGTCAGGATCGCGTGGCCCCGGATGCTCATCGCGTTGGTCACCGGCCCGTCCGTGTTGAAGCAAGGAGGAACGATCTCGATCGGACGCCCGAGGAAGGTCTTGTCCGCGACGTATTCGGTGAGCTCCTCGTAGAAGGCCACGGCCGTACTGAAGGGCGGGCGTTCGAGGGGGCGATCGATATCGACGTCGAAGATCATCCGCTTGGTGTCGTCCGTGAGGATCGGAGCCACGTCCGGCACCTCTCCCTCCGGATAGACCGGCGTGCAGCCGAAGAACCATGCCTCGAACACGTTCTGGAACATGATGTCCACCTGCCACGCCTCGGGCAGGTCGGTATCCGAATCGCAGAGGTGATGGTGTCGCTTTCGGCAGACGTACTTGTGCAGGAGCGAGGCACGGAGCATCGCATCCGCCTCGGCGAAGACTTGTCGGTACGTCAGGTCTCCGGTGGGAATCCGGTGATCGAGCAGCGCGATCCGGTTGTTGGTATCGACGAAGACGGGCACGCGGGTCGGTCGGCCTGCCTCATACGCGGACCACACGGCCCGCTTCTCCTCGTCGCTGAGTCGCGGAGGAACGTAAGGCCCGAGGTCTTCCCAATCCAAGTCGGGCAGCTCCCACGCCGGATCAAACAGGTCTGTCATCGCATGTCCTCGATCCGCCCTTCACTTCCACCAGTGATCCCAGAACTTGTTCCTGCCCGATTCGCTGACGAGGCTTTCGATCTCGCTTCGATTCGCGCCCGCGTCGAGGAGACGATCGACCTCCTTGGCGGCGTCGATGAAGGCCTGCACCTTGCGGACGCCCTCGTCGTTGCACATCCCCTCGCTCACGTGCGAGTGCACGCGGCTGGCCCCGTCGGCGACCGACCGGAATACGAAGTCTCGAATGTCTTGCTCGGATAGCAGCGGATAGTGGATCGATCCCAGCCGCCACGTATACGGAACACGACAGTGTCGAGTGACCAGTGGCGGATTGAGCTGCGGGGAGATCGACGGGTCGAAAAAGCTCAGCCCGATCGTCTCCAGATACGGCAGCTGCACCGGCCGGAGGTCCTCCACGTGGGCAATCCTCCGCCCCGTCGTCAGCCCTTCGTAGTATTGCTCCCAATAGGGGATGACGAGGTCGTCCCACAGTGCCGGGGGGATCATGCTGGCCACGTCGTCGGCCATCCCCCCGGTCTCGGGATGCAGCGGAGGCTCCCCGTTCTGTCTCGCGTGGAAGGCGTGGAAACCCACGATGCTCTTCGTGAGCAGACAGAGGAACTCACGCGCCTGCTCGGGCTGATCGTAGATGTCGAGGAAGAACCCCTCGCCCCGCATCTCGTAGGCCGTCGTCAGCGGCCCTTCGTATCCGAATCCCCACCCGACGCGCTCCTCAGGAAAGACCCGCTGCATTTCCCGTTGAAACTCGAGGTAGAACGACGTCATCCCCACCGAGGCAAACTCGACCGGCTCGCGGAGTGCCGCGATCGCCTCCTCCAAAGACTCGAATGGATGCGTGTGGCCGACCTCGCCGTCGTCCGGGAAGATCAGCGAGGAGCCGAGGGCGTTCGCGTGCCCGTAACTGATGGCCGGCGTGCACAGGTCGGGCATGGAGACATCGGGACCAAACATCTCTCGCAAGGCGGGTCTTCCCCGTCGGTAGGCCTCAATGCACGCATCGGGCGCGAGGTTGAACTCGCGGATGGGAATCGCCGCCAGCTCCCGCATCGCGCCTTGCGTACCGGCCACGAACCAGTCGAACTCCCTCTCCTCGCGGGCCTTCTCGTAGTCGGGTCGGATGTACACGGAGTCCCCTCTGCAGGATCTTGCGTCCGCCGAACGCCGAGACGAGAGGCTACCCCCTGGCGTACCGTCGTTCAAGCCAGTGGGACTTGCCTCGCGGTCTTACCGGCCTCGCTTTCCAGGCCGACCACGACGATAATCCCCTATCGGAGGATCTCACGCGGTGTCCGTATCGTGCCGCCGCGGCGTTCGGAACCGAGAATCGACCGATGAACACGAAGAAGACGAGTCGCCGTAGGCTTCTCCGGGGCGGCGTGGGTGCGTTGGCCCTCACGGGCGCGGCGAGAAGGATGCAGCGCGCCGCCAAGGCCGAACGCACTGCGTCAACAACGAAGACGAACGGGGAGTCGGAGAACCAACGGGCGACAACGGACTCCCCGCCGGTCATGAACCCCTGGCGGCTGGAGCCGGTCGATCTTCGGCGCTTCATGCGTCTGGGCGTCGAGCACATCCTGCGCGGGGCGATCGATCTGGCCAGGCGATTCGCCGACGTCAACATCGCCAAGACCTTCACGCCGGAGGGCACACTTACGGAGGCCGCGGGGACGCACCTGCACTCGACCGTCGGGACCGTCACATCCATCCTGGACCTGGGGCTGACCACGGGGGAGAAGCGATACCTGGACATCGGCCGAAAGCTGTACGATGTCGGATTGGCAACGTGGCGGACTTCTTGGGGCTGGGCAAAAGAGAGCCGAAGGCACTCCCCCGGACGCGGCGAGGCCAACAACATCGGCGACTACATCGAGGCGGCGTTGGCGTTGGCGGCCGGCGGGTGGCCGGAGTACTACCGGGACGCCGACGTCTTCATCCGAAACGCACTGCTGGCCTCGCAGGTCCTCAACACGGACTGGATCGTGCAGGCCGACAAGCCAGACACGGCAAATGAAGTCTATTCGCGCATCCGCAGACGCGCGTACGGCGCCTTCGCGTTCACCACGCCCAACGGCTACCACTCCTACAACACCGATCTGATGGATGGTGCCTTGCGGGCTCTGTGTCGGGCGCAGAGCCAGATCATCCGAGCCCGAGGGAACCGCCTGGTCGTGAACCTCCTGTTCGGCACGGACACGCCGCACGTCCGCGTGCGGTCACGGTTGCCTGTCGAGGGGCGAGTGGAGGTCTGCACACGGCGTCCCTGTTTTCTCGCGCTTCGCCTTTCCGACGCTGTCGCCAGGGAAACCGTTCGGGTAAACGTGGGCGGCAGGTCTATCCCGCCGAAAACGCGCGAAGGGCTCGTTCTCCTCGGGCCATTGGAGGCGGAGACCCAAGCCCGCATGACCTTCGATCTGCCCCGCCGCCGGACACAAGAGAAGGCCCCCGGTTGGGCGCCGGAGTTCGTCGTTGACTGGCGAGGCGATACGGTCGTGGGGATGCAGCCCGCTCAGGGTCCCATCCGACTCTTTCCGCCGATCCCACGGTCCCATCCCTGACGAATGCAATCGCTGAATTCGCCCCGGTCTGGCGTCGCAACGGTCGCGCGTGGCCCGGCAGGGATCTACAGGTCCTCCGGAATCCCGTACGGCCCCCGATCTTATGGGACGATCAGTTCAGGCGTGTCCCGAAGGCAATGCGTCGGGAAGCGAGACTGCTCCAGTTCCGAACGATCGAACCCCCCTGTCCACGGCTCCACGCCTGGAGACCGAGAATCCCTTACTCGAAGATAGCCATGAGCCGGTTTTGTCGCGGAAAATCAGAACGGGAGCGCGGTCGTCCGCCGACCGATACAGGAGATGAGCGGCAGCCACAGGATACCACGGCCATCGTCTGCACGAACGCGGCAGCGACTTCCAGTCCGGCTGATGTCGCAGGGGAAACCGCTACAGGGGAGAGGGGATGATGGGCGAACGTCCGTATAGCCGCTGTTCGCTTGAACAGGGCGCGTGCCGCTCTCGAAGAACCCGACCCTCGTAGGGAGGCCTGTGTGGCGACCACCCCGTCCATCCGCGTCGATGAATTCAAGGCTGCCGCGGGGCTGCCCACCTCCACCGGCGTCGCCTTGACGCTTCTACGGTTGACCCAAGACGATCAGCTTCCCCTGCATACATTATCGGACATCGTAGCGGTCGACCCTGCGCTCTCGGGTCGGCTCGTCGGAACGGCGAACTCGCTCCAGATGTCCGGGCTTCGGCCGGTCGTGAGCATACCGGAGGCCGTACTGCGCCTCGGGGGCAATCAGGCGCGACGCAACGCCCTGGGGTTCACATTGCTCTCCGACAATCCCGAGACGACGTGCGAAAGCTTTGACTATGCCGAGTACTGGCTGACGTCTCTCGCCACGGCCGTCGCCGCTCGCCTGCTGGTGGAGGACAGCGAACTCATGCCGCCGCAAGAGGCCTACGCCACTGGCCTGCTCAGTCAGGTCGGCCGGCTGGCCCTTGCTCACGTCCACCCGGAGGCCTACGCCCAGGTCCTCCATGACTGGGACGGGGTCGACGAAGGGGCGCTGCTGCGCCTGGAGCAAGAAGCCTTCGCCATCGGCCACAATGAGCTTAGCGCGTCCATCGTGGGCACATGGGGTCTCCCGAGCATCTGCATCGAGGCCATTCGCAACCACCACGCCGCTTCCGAGGAGCCGCATTCCGCGAGGCCGAGGTCGAAGACCCTGACCGATGTCCTGTGGTTGGCGAGGGGGCTGAGCCAACGCTGCTTCAACGAACACTACGATCCCGATCGTCCCGGCGTCGACTGGGTTCGCATTCCGTCTCGGATCGGAAAGACCGGCCGCGAGCTCCGCGTTCTCTACGAACGGATGCTCGCCGAATGGGCCGACCGTCGGAATCCCTTGCTCTCGGGGATGCACGATCTCCAGGTCATCAAGCAGCTCCTTCGACAGGCGCGCGAGCGCTCGCGGGAGCACAAGGAAGACCCATCCGAGACGGTCCTGCCCGCCGCCATGCCGCTCCGGATCTTGGCCGTGGACGATTCCGAACTCGACTTGAAACTCTTGACCCTCCCACTGACCAAGGCGGGCCACACGGTCGAGACGGCCCATGACGGCCCCGATGGGCTCCGGAAGGCAATGGACGGCGACTACCAGCTCATGATCACCGACTGGCTCATGCCCGGCATGGAGGGACCGGACCTGTGCCGTGCCCTGCGGCAGACGGAGAAGGGCCGGAGGCTCTACATCATCATCCTGACGGCGTACGAAGAGCCGGAAGCCCTCGTCCAGGCCTTCGAAGCGGGGGCGGACGACTACATCGTCAAGCCGTTCAAACCGAAGGCCCTCACCGCACGGATTCGATCGGCGCAGCGGATCATCAGCCTGCAGGAGGAGGTCGACCGGGATAAGGACGAGATCAAGCGATACGTCGCCGCGCTCTCGGTGGCCAACCGCAAGCTGGAGCACACCGCCCTAACGGATGAGCTCACGGACCTGCCGAACCGGCGGTATGCCATGGAGCGCCTCGCGCAGGAATGGTCCGCTCACGAACGAAGCGGCAAGAGCACGACCTGCATGATCGTCGACATCGACCATTTCAAGCGCGTCAATGACACCCACGGCCACGATGTCGGAGACGTCGTGCTGCGCCAAACGGCCCAAATGATGAAGCGGACCGCCCGTCGTAGCGACAACGTCTGTCGCTTCGGAGGGGAGGAGTTTCTCATCCTCTGTCCCGACCTCGACCACCGCGACGCGCCTGAGTTCGCGGAGAGGCTGCGCCGCGCGGTGGAGAGCAACGTCGTCCGTACGCGCGGATTCGACGGCAACGTCACCGTCAGCATCGGCATCGCCGTGCTCGACGAGACGGTGTCCGGCGTGGACGATCTCATCCGGCGGGCGGACGAGGCCCTCTACACCGCCAAGGAGCAAGGGCGGAACCGGGTCCATCTATTCGAGGGGATTGCCAATGCCGATGCCGCTCCCGCCTGAATCTCACTACGGTTTCACCTCGATACGATAGTGGGCCCGGAGGGTCCAGCCGACTTCGCCGTATCGGCAGGTCGACCGGCATTTGCCGGCTGCGACCGTCATCGTCGGACACACGGCAACGTAGGACGCCTGTCCATCCCGGTCCGCGATCCCGCCGAAGCCACTTGTTGTAGAAGCAGTAGATTCTGCCCGACTATGTGATGACGGGCACCGACCAGCAGGCCGACCTGCCGTCGTCGATGTCCGCACCGTCCAACGTCCGCGGGGCACGTGGCAGTCGAACCAAACAGAAGACAGGCGATCACACAGGATACTGAAAACAGGACGCACGCCGACGCAGTGCCCTGGCCTCCTCCGGAGCGGATGCGGCTTCTGCCCCTCCTCGTCGATCTCGAAAGACTCATTCCTCCTCCATGCTCGCTTGCTTCAGACCGTGTCCGGGCTTGCGCTCGTACAGCAGCCAGTACGTCACGGGAATGACGAACAGCGTGAACACGTCCGCCGCAAAGAGCCCGAAGATCAACGACCACGCCAGTCCCGAGAAGATCGGGTCGATTGTGATCGGCGCGGCCGAGAGCATCGCCGTCAATGACGTCAACAGGATCGGCCGCAAACGCACCACCCGGCTCTCCATGATCGCGTCGAACAGCGACCGACCCTTGGCCAGCGAGATGTGGATGAAATCCACGAGGATGATCGAGTCCCGGGTCACGATGCCGGCCAGCGCGATCATCCCGATCATGCCCGTGGCCGTGAAGAAGACGGGATCGGCATACCCCCCCACCTGCTCGCCCACGATCACGTTCAGCAGCCAGAAGCCCGGCATGATGCCGA
>CAZKCX010000117.1:0-12830 GCA_964550865.1 uncultured Planctomycetales bacterium | reverse complement strand
CGGTAGCGGGAACGGCGATCGACGACGTGATCCAAACGCCGACGGACTACAAGGCCAAGCCGGAAGACGCGAGGGATTTCGCCGTCCACATCCTGCACACCATCGAGATCGTGAAGGAGCTGAACCGGCTCGATCCGCCTCCGAGCCAACCGGAACCGCTACGACGGCCTCCGCAACGCGACCGGCGTGGGTTCGCACCGCCGTCGCGCGAAGGACCGGCGCAAGATGATCGAGCTCGCGGTCGCAGCTTCGCCCCGCGTGAGCCTGAGCCTCGCCCTCCTGCCCCGAACCGCAACGGCCCACCCCCGCGTGATCTCCGCGACCGGCAAGGGCCGACCGACGATGAAGCTACCTCACAACCCGCCCGACCCGAGCACATGGGGGAGCTCCTGACGAAACTGCAGGAGCTTTGGGAGATTGCCCGCCGCGTCAGTCGAGGCATGCCGGCGGATCCACGAGGTCGACTGCAAGCGGCGTCGCGGAACCCGAACGCCCCGCCGGCCCCCGATTTCGAGGTGCGGAATGTGCGGGGCGGGGTGCTCCGGCTCTCGGACTTCAAGGGCCGGTACGTCCTGCTCGATTTCTGGGCGACGTGGTGCCCGCCCTGTCGCGGCGAGATCCCGCACCTGCAGGAGGCCTTTCGCCGGTTCGGCCAACACCCGCGGTTCACAATGATCTCGTTGAGCCTTGACCGCAGCTTCGAGGAACTAGCCCAGTTCCTCCAACAAAACCAGATGAATTGGCATCACGGGTACCTGGAAGGCCAGGTACGTCAAGGCGTCAAAGCGGCCTACGGCATCCACGGCATACCCCAGATCTTCCTGATTGATCCCGAGGGGCGGATCGTCGAGAGAGGTCTTCGCGGCCCTCGCATCTTGCAGACTCTGACAAGTACGCTGGGCGCGGCAGGTCCCACGGACGGTCCCAACGCGCAGGACGCCCCGACCGACAGGAGGCGATTCCGCGGTCGCCGGAGATGAGCAAAACGTCGTTCCGGTAAGGGGGCCGCCGTCCGCGGTGCCCCTCGTTCCCGCAAGAAGGAAAGAGCTGCCGTCCGATCCGACGGAGGAGAGACGTCATGAGTGACTCGTCCCATGTTGGAGGAAGCTTGGGTGCATTCTGCCTGCTCTGTGTGTTCCTCGTGCCCGCGGTCCGATCCGTGGCCGCTGAGTTGCCGTCCGGTCCGACGCCTCCGGCGCTGGAAACTCCATATTTCCCCAACCGGCTCCACGCGTTTGTCTGGCGCAACTGGGAATGGGTGCCGGTGGAACGGATGGCAAAGGTCTGCGGCTGTCAGCCGAGGCAGATCCTCGCGATCGGAGAGTCCATGGGTCTGGCCGACCCGCCGCCCGTCACGGAGGATCAATGGGAGCGAAGCTACATTACGATCATTCGACGCAACTGGCACCTCCTGCCCTACGAGCAACTGCTCGCGCTGCTGGACTGGAGCGAGGACAAGCTGTCCTTCATGCTCAAGGAAGACGACTTTCTCTACATCAAGCTCGGCCGGCTCAAGCCCAAGTGTGACCCTTTGACGTACGCCCCCCCTACCGCGGCGGAATCCAAACGGGCCGAGGAGATCGCGGGGATCGTCCGGGAGGCTTTCGGAGCGCGGATCGCCCCGACGGGTGAACGACGCTTCGCCTTCGTCGCGCAGCTCGGCAAGCCCGATCCGACCACAAAGCCGCCTGCCGACACCGCGCGGGACGATCGGCTCACGCTTCGCTACCTCTACTCGTATTTCGCCCTGTACGGCGATCCGCTGTCCGACCCCGACCTGGATCCGTATCCGCAAGGGTATCTCCAGAAGCTCGCCGCCCTCGGCGTCAATGGCGTGTGGATGCAGGCGGTCCTCAACCAGCTCGCGCCGTCGAAGGAGTTCCCGGAATTCGGCGACGGCTGGGAGCAACGGCTCGCTAACCTACGCAAGCTCGTGGAGCGAGCGAAACGCTACGGCATCCGGATCTACCTCTACTTCAACGAGCCACGAACCATGGACCGTACGTTCTTCGCCAAGCATCCCGGCATTCGTGGCGTGGCCGAGGGCGATCAGATCGCCATGTGCGTCTCGACCGAACCCGTGCTTCGGTGGCTGGGCGAGGCGACCGAGCACATCTTCCGCAACGTGCCGGGTCTGGGCGGCGCGTTCACGATCTCCGCCAGCGAGAACCTGACCAACTGCTGGTCGCATCATCACGGTGAGAACTGCCCGCGCTGCAAGCACCGCAACCCCTCCGATGTGATCGCGGACACGAATCGGGCGATGGCCGAGGGCGTCTGGCGGGCGGCCCCCAATGCCAAGTTCATCGCCTGGGACTGGGGATGGCGCGACGATTGGGTCGAAGGAATCCTCGCGAACCTTCCAAAGAAGTCCTGGTTCATGAGCGTCAGCGAATGGAGCCTGCCGATCGAGCGCGGCGGCGTGAAGACCTCCGTCGGCGAGTACAGCATCTCGTCGGTCGGTCCCGGCCCCCGTGCGCAGCGGCATTGGGGCATCGCCCGCAAGAACGGCCTGCGCATCGCCGCCAAGATGCAGATTAACAACACGTGGGAGATGGCGGCCGCGCCGTACGTGCCCGCCCTGGGCCTGATCGGCAAGCATGTGAGCAACCTGACGGATCTGGGCCTGGACGGCATGATGCTGAGCTGGACGCTCGGCGGCTACCCCTCACCGAATCTCGAGATGGTCAGCCAGTTCCATGGCAAGAATCCGCCCCCCGTCGACGAGGCGATGCAACACGTCGCGGAGAGCCGTTTCGGCAAGGCGGCCGCCGGAAAGGCCGTCGAGGCATGGCAGGCCTTCAGCGATGCCTTCCGCGAGTATCCCTATCACGGCGGGCTACTCTACCGCGGTCCGCACCACTGGGGACCGGCGAATCCACTCTATACCGAGCCCACAGGGTACCGCGCCACGATGGTGGGTATCCCGTACGACGACCTGAACGGCTGGCGGGCAGTCTATCCGCCGGAGGTCATGGCCGGTCAGTTCGAGAAGATCGCTATCGGCTGGCAGCGCGGCCTCAAGATGCTGCGAGAGGCCCTCGACGCCACGCGGGGCGAGCAACGCCAGACGCTGGAGAGCGAGATCCGTGTCAACGAGGCGATCCATAACCATGTGCAAAGCGTCGTCAATCAGGTCCGCTTTCTGTTGGCGCGGCGCGTGCTCCTAGACGAAAAGGCCACCGCGGCAGCCAAGACCAAGGCCAAGGAGGACATCGCCCGCATCGCGCGCGACGAGCTCGAGCTCGCCAAGCGCCACTATCATCTCTGTCGGGAGGATTCGCGCATCGGCTACGAGGCAAGCAACCACTATTGGTATGTCCCCCTCGACGTCGCCGAGAAGGTCATCAACTGCCGGTATGTGCTGGACGATTGGCTGCCGCGCCAATAGGGAATGGACCGGTCCGAGGCGAACCACGGGTCCCGCCCCTGGCAACAGTCTGGCGCCCCAAAGCTGCCTCCAAAAGTGATTGAACCGTGCGTCACAAGAGTCCTGTATCTGGGTGGCCCATGGCTTCACTTGTCCTGTCTTCGACCCTGAGGCTCAGACCCCAAGGGAGCGCTGTCGAAGGAGCCGTGGGGGACGCGAATCCCCGGTCGAATTCGTGTCCCCCACCTCTGAAGAGGTGGGCCACCCAAGTTTCAAGGACTGTCCATAGATTCTTGGAAACAGCGTACGGAGCGGGGTTCACGGGCGAAATGCCCGTGCCACGACGGTGGCCCTTCGGGGGGGCACGGGCGAGACGCCCGTGCTACGAGGGCGGCCTTTCGGGGCGGGCTCACGGGCGAGATGCCCGTGCTACGAGGGAGGCCCTTCGGGGTGGGGTTCACGGGCAAGATGCCCGTGCCACGACGGTGGCCCTTCGGGGGGGGTCACGGGCGAGACGCCCGTGCTACGAGGGCGGCCTTTCGGGGCGGGCTCACGGGCGAGATGCCCGTGCTACGAGGGAGGCCCTTCGGGGTGGGGTTCACGGGCAAGATGCCCGTGCTACGAGGGCTTCCAGCGCGTCGCAGGTCGCCCCGATCGGACCCGAATCGAGCTGATAGCAATCGGCGCCGCGAACGACGCCGCTCAGGATGGACATGGCACGGCAGCCGAACTCCATGCGATTGAAGGCAAGCTCGGCGAGTAGGAAGGCGGCCTCGGCCCGGGAGAGCGGGCGCAACGAAGGCTCGTTGGCCTCGTCATAGCGGGGCAGGACGATCGTGCGGATCGGGCACGGCCCACCGATCGCATCGGGGTCCAGGCTGTGTACGTTCAGATACCCGACCGGGCCCTTGAAGACCTTTACGTAGTGCCGACGGCGATGGAGTGGGAGGCCAAGACCCTTTACGACCTCGAAGGACCCCTCCTTGATGCACATCGCCTTGGGAAAGGCGTGGAGGGTCCGGTCCTCCGGATCGATCAGTGCAAACTCGTCGGAGAGATACTGCCAACCGCGGGCCAGGAGCCCGGCCGCCAGCGTCGACTTCCCCGAACCCGATCGCCCCGCCAACAGGAGGCCTTGCCCGTTCCGCGCCATGCACGCGGCGTGGATCTGCAGGAACTCGTGGCGGGAGTCCATGATCTGCCAGTTGATCCCCCACTCGACATAGGGCAGGATCTCGCCCTCGCCGTGCGGGCTCCAGAGCTGACCGTCCTTGCCGTGAATCACGGGCCTCTTGCGGCCCAGCACCGACCGCCTTTCGGAGCGCACGTCGATCTGAATCGCCGAGGACGGCTCGACGCGATCCTCGCGACACCAACCGTACAGGGCTTCGAAATCCTCGGTTACCTCAAGGATCTCGCTGCGGAAGCACACATCCATCTCACCGATGCGATAGCCTCGGCGAGGCGTGTCTGCTTGCATCCGTCGCGATGCGGTCAAGGGCGTTAGCAGTGGCATGGCGTTTCAAGCAATCCCAATTCGGCAAACAAGACCATCAGTTGGTCCACGTGGTCCAGCGCCTCATCCAGCGATACCTCGTACTCTTTCGTGAGCTCCAGCGCAATGTCTCGCGTGGGTCTTGCCCCGTCGCACGACCTCCAGACCACCAAGGCCGTCTCATTGAAGCGATGGGTCGAGCCGTCGGCGGGGTCGGCCAGGATGGCCTCGCCGTCGATCTCCTCCACCAGCAGATCGCTCCGCCTCGTGGGGGTGGTGATGATCGCATCCCTGGATGTCCACGGACTCGTCACCCGATCGGCTCCTTCAACCGCATCGTCACCTGCGCCCATCGCGCGCCCCCGGCCTATGAGGCCCCCGTGTAGTCTGCCCGCGCCTGGCTCGCCGTCAGCGAGAAGATGATCGGCGTGAGGTACAACGCCTTCTTGCTCGTCCCGCTGAGGAAGGAACGTCGCGTTCGTTCGGCCTTCTTCTCCGCCGCGCAATTGGGCTCCTCCGCGCCGTTCGCCGGCACGGGCGGTGGCTGCTCTTCGGGCAAATACGGTTTGGTCTGATCTTGGCTCATGCGCCGATCCATTCCTGTGTCCAAGGCGGATCCGTTCCCGCCTCAGGCTGCCTCCACGGAACGCGTGGCTTCTGAGGTCGCCGTCGCATCCCCTTGTGATCGTGTCTGTCTGCGCGCGTCGGCAGGCAGCGCCACCGTGATCTCCTCGCGGTCCCGTATCGGGCGGACCGCGATCAGCTCGCGTCCGCAGAGCTTCGCGTTCGGCCGGTCCGACGTCTGAATCTGCCCCAGCGGCCCGGCCAGGGCGAACCACTTTCGTTTGCCGCCCCTTGTCTCACTCCAGCAGGGCTTGGAGATCGGCGTGGGAATGCGCTTGCCTTCGCACCGTGCGATAACCTCGCCGGAGAGGATGTCCCGTTTGGCGTAGACTCGCGTCTCGCGTTGCCGGTTGGTGCGGACCTCGAACTTGTCGGATCGCTTTGCCAACATGGGCACGTGCCGCAGAAGCGGCCACAAGGCACGAAGCACGTGCGCACACGGCAACCAAGCGAAATGGGTGCGCCCATACCAGGACGCCATGTGACTCGTGTCGGGTACGGCCACCGCCCACAGGTACGAAAGCGTGTATCGCCATCCCGGCGTGCACAGGACATCGACTGCGATGTGCGATGCCGGATGCGTCGCGTCACGGGGGGCCTGCGCCATGGCCAACCGATCGCGCCATCCGACGCGCTGGGCTTGAAGCGACTCGACTACATCGCGTGGACAGAACGAGCCCAGCTCAGCCTCGGCCTGCACGATGGCCTCTCGGACGGGCAGCGTGAGACCCCAGGCTTCCGTGGCAGTCAGAAACCTCTCCCAGTCCATCCGCTCCCGCCGCGCCGCGACCCAGTCCCGGATGTCGCGCAGCCAGAGCGTGCGACAGTTTCCGTGGAGCCCCGAGTGCCCCGCCAGGTGGATCAGCATGTCCTCCGGCCCGGGAATGTGAACGCGGCTTCCGCCGATGCGAACCAATTCCGACCGCGTCCAGAGCGCATCGCAAGGCATCTGCCGCGCGAATCGCAGCGGCCGCAGCGGACGCACGTGTAGATCGATGCGCACCGGATAGACAGTGCCGAGGTTGTACTCGACCTCCGCGTAGAAGCGCGGGAAGAAGTCGTCGCGCACGAACTCCTCGCCCCGCTTCGCGCCGATGTCCTCGAGAATGGCGACGGCTCGATCGACGTCTTGCGGCCGCACCATCAGGTCGAGATCGCTCATGGGTCGCTGGTGAGGACGGTCGTAGAGCGTCAGGTTCAGCGCCGCACCCTTGAGTGCCATCAGCGGGACCTTCCACGCCTCGAACGCTTCCGCGATGCGCTCCAGTGTATGCATGAAGCATACATTCCGCGCCGCAGTCGCCAGGTCTCCGACGAGCTTGATGGAAGTCTCTGGTGGGGATACGTCAACCATTGTCCACCCGGATCCGGAGGCGCAGTCCGCAATGACGTTCGCACAGCGAACGTACCGATAACCCGGCTACCTCTATGATCGGACGCAGCCGGCGCGACTTTAGGTGTGATAACTGCCCGGAAAAGGGGGACAGGCTACTTTTCTCTCCTGCTCGTTCGAATCCCCGGAACAACAAGGCGAGCCGAAGAAAAGTAGCCTGTCCCCCTTTTCCACTATCTTGTCCGGCCTGGAGACCGGCGGTACAACATGCAGCGAGAGGGTCCGATAATCCCCAACGCTTCGACCCAAGGAGACACACCGTGAAGCGATTCCCAATGGCCTTAGCCGTCCTAGCATTGGTGCTGATTGCCACGCAAATGGTTCTGGCGGGGGAAGGTCCCTCACCGGCAAGCTCGGACGGAAGGGCGTGCAACGTCTACGAAATCGACCCGATCTACGTCGACATCTTCGACAACTGGCAGACGATCGGCCGGACCGAGATGCACTTCCTCATCTGGGGAGCCTTCCGGCCGGACGCGACGATGATCGACCTCCACATCGAGCCCAGCAAGACCGGCCAAAGGATCCACGGCATCGAGCGAAAGGGCCTCGGGCTCCCTCTCCCGAAGGCGCTTCGGTTCAAGGTCTGGCTCGATACGACCTATCTCTGGGTCGTCCTCGGCGACAAGCAGGGCCGACGCGTCAGCAGCCGAATCCCCGTCGAAGGCTTACGCCCCTGCCGGTGGTGCGACATCGAGCTACCCGTCGAAAGGATGGTCCCGATGGGGGTGGGCGCCAAACCGATCACCGACCTGGACCTCATCGCGTTCCTGACGCGCGAATCGGCCGGCGAAGTCGAGGAAGCGCCGGTGCGGATCGTCCTGACCGACATTGAGGCCGTCTATCCCAAAGGGACAGGACCCACCAACCCGACCTTCACCAAGGACGATCTCGCCGAGCTGATCAAGCCGTTGCCCGCGAGGATCCAGGTGATCGACGACCTGCTCGGTGAGGCCAAGGCGAAGGGCATCGACGTTCGCTACCCACTCGTATCGCGGACGGTGCTCGACCGCTACACGAAGGAAGTCCCGTCGATGTATCGCGATAAGGACCCGTTCGTCACGAAGCGGACGGCGGAGTTCCTCTTGAAGTGCGCCAAACGCACCGAACGTGAACTCCGATCGATGCTGCGAGACCCGCGCAAGGTGATCCCTCTGCCGGACGTGTCGCTCAAGCATCTTCGCTGCCGCGAGGGCACCTTCTTCAGCAAGGACCGCCCCGTCTTCCTCGCCGGCGTGTGCGGTTGGTTCAATCCGGGGTACTTCCGGCAGCTCTCGTCCATGGGCTACACCGCGCTGAGTATCGAGATCGGACCGCGGTCGATGCTGCCGGAAGAGGGCGTGGTCAAGAGGGACGGCGCCAAGGGCATCCTCGCCGTGATGGACGCCGCCACGAAGCATAACATGGTCTGCGACCTCCTCGTCTCTCCCCACTATTTCCCCTCGTGGGCCCGCAAGAAGTGGCCGGGCACCGACGTCACCGGCTGGCGGCAGAAGACGAACAATTTCATGCCGTGGACGATCACCAGCCCGCACTTCCGGGAGATCATCGCCAAGCACCTGTCCGTGCTGATCCCGCAGGTTCGAGAGCACCCCGCCCTGCTGAGCTACGATCTGATCAACGAGGCCTGGTATCGCCTCATCCCGGGCTTCCCCAAAGCCGATTGGGATGCCTACCGGAAGAAGCACCCGAAGCGGAACGAGTGGCAGGCCCTCTCGCGGTTCGGAACGGAAACCGTCACCGACTTCCTCCGCTGGTACATCGCCGAGCTGCACAAGCACGACAAGACACACCCTGTCCACATCAAGACGATCGACACGCCGTCGGTCCTCAGCATCGACCGCGAGGCCGTCGGCGAGGTCTTGACGGCCAACGGCATGGACGCCATGCCCTCCTGGCCTGACTGGACCGGACGCCTCGGCGCCGACTACGCGTGGCCATTCCTGCGACATGATTTCCACCGCACCCTCCAGCCCGACCAGCCCATTATGGACGGCGAGTACCACATCAGCGGCGGGACGTACGCCCAACCGTCCAACTACTTCCAGACGGCCCTTTGGGGTCTCGCCCTGCACGGCCGGGACATGACGGCGTGCTGGGTCTTCGATCGCGTGGACGACGTCAGCCTCTACTGGCACGCCAATGGGGTGGAGGCCTTGGGGCGAACGGCGCTCGATTTCCTTCGACTGGGCAAGGAAATCCACGCATTTCAGCGAAGTCGCGGGCCGATCGCCCTCTACTACGGTGGCACCAACACGAGCGATGCCTATCGCGCCTGCCTCTTCCAGGACCTCGACATCGGCGTCCTCACGGACAAGCGGATCCGCGGGGGCGCTCTGGCGGACTCCAAGGTCTTTGTCATCCCGGCCAACAGCGGCCTCGGCAAAGACATCCTCGAGAAGGTCGAGGCGTTCAGACAATCGGGTGGTGTCGTCGCGCGATGCCAGAAGGGTCCGAGGCTGCCGCAACTCTGGCGTGCCGTGCGCCGTGCCGTACGCCAGGCTGAGCTACCCAAGCTCGTAGAGACTGACCTATGGGGCGTCGAGTGTCGAAGCCTGCGGCTCGAAGGCCGCAAGCTATTCTACGTCATCAATCATCGTCGCAAGCCGGTGGTGGTCGAGCCGAAATCCGCGTGGCCTCTGCGAAACGCGATGGACCTCATCACCATGACATCGTTTGACGCGAGCCGCTTCCGACTGGACCCGCTCGAGACCCGCCTCGTCGAGGT
The DNA here is from genome assembly GCA_964550865.1 of uncultured Planctomycetales bacterium. Classification (GTDB taxonomy): domain Bacteria; phylum Planctomycetota; class Phycisphaerae; order UBA1845; family JAFGLZ01; genus JAFGLZ01. The sequence continues at coordinate 3,220 of CAZKCX010000117.1, read as the reverse complement.
GGAATGAGGGCTACGAAGCTGCCGCGGCATCGCAACAGGAGCCGCTTCGCTACGAGCATACGCCCATCCCTTTCTCATGCACCTTCCGTCTTCGGAGCCCAACCGTCCTCCGTGCCGGCCGATCCCATTGGCGGATGATCGTTCACCGGCCTGAGGACAGGCCGGCTCTGAATCGCGGTTGGCGTTCTCCTCGTTGACCGGTCTGAGGACAGGTCGGCTCTGGATCGCGATACGCGTTTCGCCCGTGTCGATGAGGCACATTGCGATCTTGACACCTCCGACGTGGACCGATAGCCTCGAATCCCAACGGAAGCGAGGGCGCCATGGAAGTTCGAATGGACCTAGCTCGGATCATCATCTCCGAGTCGAGCGACCAGCAGGTGATCGTTCTGAAGGAGCACGACGGCGATCGACAGTTCCCGATCGTCATCGGCAGCTACGAGGCGTGGGCGATCGATCACCGCTTAAAGGGCATCCGTCACGTGCGGCCGCTGACGCATGATCTCTTGGCGAGCGTCATTGAGAACATGCACGGCGAGCTGGAGCGGATCGTGATCTGCGATCTGCGGGACAAGACGTTCTATGCCCACCTGATCATCCGTCTCGACGGAGAGCTGATCGAGGTCGATTCCCGGCCTTCCGACGCGATCGCCCTGGGCGTGGCGATGGAAACGCCTATCTTCGTTGCCGAGCACGTGCTCCGAGAGGTCGCCTCCTGATCGCCGACCTCCCCTTCTGCATTCGACATGACCACAGCGTTCAACCGCCAGCCCTCGAGCGGGACGCAATCCTTCCCGCAGGTCGACGACTTCATTCAACGTGTTCGCGCTCCGGTGACGGGCGCCTTCGATCCGACCCAACCGATCCTGGTCTCGCGCGCCCCGGCCCGACTGGACGTCATGGGCGGCATTGCCGACTACACCGGCTCACTCGTCCTGGAGATGCCCCTGGACCGGGCCGTCGTGATGGCCATCCAGCCTCGCACTGATCAACACGTGGTGATTCGCTCCCTACTCTGGGAGCAGAGGCCGGGGGAGACGGCCGAGGTCCGCTGGCCGCTCGCCCGGCTCTATCACGATCCGGACCGCCTCTGCTCCGCATTTGCCCTCGCGTTTGACCGCCAGGGGACCTCGTGGGCCAAGTACGTGGCCGGCATCTTCTTCGTCCTGCTCGAGGCCGACCTTGTGCCGCACTTCGGCGGCGGCGCGACGATCGTCTTCGATTCCACCGCGACGCCCAGCGCGGGCGTCGGATCCTCTGCCGCCGTCGAGGTGGCCGCCTATCAGGCCATCGCCGGGCTATTCGACATTCACCTCGATCCCCTGGAAGCCGCCCAGCTCTGCCAGCGGGCGGAAAACGTTGTCGTGGGCGCGCCGTGTGGGATCATGGACCAGGTCACCAGCCTGCTCGGTGAACCCCACGCCTTGCTCCAGATCTCCTGCCAACCCCACGACGTCCTCGGCTCGCTGCCTCTGCCCGAAGGCGTGACCGTCGTCGGCATCCACTCCGGCGTGAAGCACCACATCAGCGGCGACCGATACATCGACGCCCGCGTGGCCGCCTTCATGGGCCATCGAATCATCCTCGACATCTTGCGACGCGAAGACGAACCCGAAGACCCTTCCCACCGCTACCTCGCCAACTTCGATCAGCAAGAGTATGTCGAGCGATTTCGAGATCGGCTTCCGACCAAGATGTCCGGCGAGGAGTTCCTCGGCCGATACGGTGAGTCGCTCGACTCCGTGACGGCCGTGAACCCACAGACGATCTATAAGGTCCGTTCCCGCACGGAGCACCATATCTACGAGAGCCGCCGCACCCAACAGTTCGCCGGTCACCTCGCGCGGGCGCGTCGCTCCGCGAGTCTCGAGCCGCTCATCGAAGCAGGCCTGCTCATGTACGCCTCACACTGGAGCTACGGACAGCGCTGCGGCCTGGGCTGTGTCGAGACGGAAACCCTGATGAACCTCGTGCGCGAGCGCGGACCGCAGCACGGCTTCTACGGCGCGAAGATCAGCGGGGGCGGCGCGGGCGGAACCGTGGTCGTCCTCATGAACGATCGCCCGGAAAGCCATGACGCACTCGGCGAGATCATGCATGCCTACCAGAAGCGCACCGGCCGCATCCCTGAGGTCTTCCGCGGCACTTCGCCCGGCAGCCTCGCCTTCGGAACGCGCACCATCTCCTAGCCTCATGCCACCGCGCTGGACGGAACACCCTGTCGGGCCTCGGTGCGCTATGCTCTCCGGGGATCTGAACCGCCTCGTCTATCCGTCCGGAGAGCTTGCTGGATACCCGCTTCGACCTGACGCCGCTGAGGAAACCCGCAATCGACTCCGCAATCTGGGCTACCTGACGTAGCCTGTTCGAACAGCACGCGACGTGCCCCCTCGGCCCGGTCCTGCAACACCTCATCGAAACCAGGATATAGGAGCTGCGTGTGCGCGACGCCGGTCGTCCCAGACGCCGTGTTGTGGTAGCATCTCAACGCACCCTTACGTAGGAGCACACCGATGGCTCGAAGCAAGGTCCTTGTCTTACTGGGCGGAGGCTATCACCCGTTCGAGAGCTGTGGTGAGATCCTCACGTCCTTTCTTGAGGAGACCGGGCGGTTCAGCGTGACGTCCACGGAGGATCGGGAGGCGCTGGCCAAGCTCCCACGCAGTCCATACGACGCGATCATCGTCTACACGCAAGGCGGAACGTTGACGGCCAAGCAGGAACAAGGCATCGTCGACTTCGTCGAGAACGGTGGCGGACTGGTCGGCATCCACTGCGCCAGCGATTCCTTCACGAAGAACAAGGCCTGGATGCAGCTCATCGGGAGCCAGTTCATCGACCACGGTGCGGTCGTGCCCTTCGACGTTAGCGTCAGCGATGAGGACCACCCCCTCGCCGCCCGCGTCAAATCGTTCAAGATCACCGACGAGCTCTACATCCTCAAGACGCATTCCGAGTTCCATCCGTACCTCCGCGCGCATTGGCACAACGTTCCCCACCCGATGGCCTATACGCGAACCCAGGGAGAAGGTCGCGTGGCCTATCTGGCCCTGGGCCACGACGAGCGCGCGTTTCTCCACCCCGATTTCCAATCCCAAGTGGTCCGACAGCTTCGATGGGCCATGGGAGAGGCCGAGTGCTTCGAACGGACGGTGGCGTGTGCCATCGTCGGCTACGGCGGCGCGTTCAGCATGGGAAAGATCCACGCCGACGCCATCAC
>CAZKCX010000116.1:0-12891 GCA_964550865.1 uncultured Planctomycetales bacterium | reverse complement strand
CGGACAGAGGATTCGGGCTACCATGCAGCCGCAAGGCGTCTGACCCGATCTTCCCGCGGGATACCAGGCGGGTCCGCCTTGCCGCCGCGAGACCGTCCGACAAGACGGAGTGTTCGCACGCGCGAGGAGCCCGATCATGAGGATAGGCGTGACAGGCCTGGTGATCCCCGCCGATTGGTCGTTCGCCGACACGATGAGGACGATCAAGGCGGCGGGCTACGAATCCTTCGAGATCGCCATACGCGACGAAGGCCAGATCACCCTCGAAACCCCGAAGGCACAATGCAAGGAACTCCTCCGGCAGGCCGAGGAGGCAGGAATCCTCCTGGAGTCTTCCTGCCCGGCGGGCATTCGCAACCAACCGAAGGACCTGATGACGAACGATGCCCCGGCGCGCAAGCAGGCCTTGGACACCTGGAAGCGCTGTATCGACCTGAACCACGAGATGGGCATCGACACGATGCTGGTCGTTCTCGGGTCGCTACCGCCGGACCTGTACTACCATCATGCCTACGCCAACGCCCTTCAGTCGATGCAGCAACTCGCCCCCTATGCCGAGCAGGCGGGTGTGACCCTCGCGATTGAGTACGTCTGGAACAACTTCCTGCTCTCTCCCATGGAGTGTGCCCGCTTCTGCACGGATGTCGCCAGTCCCAACGCAGGCTTCTACTTCGACCCGGGGAACATGGCTGTCTTCGGGTGGCCGCACCAGTGGATCCGCATCTGCGCGCATGTGCTCGCGATGGTGCACATGAAGGACTTCACCTGGAGCGAGAACGGCTATGCGTGGCCCGCGTTGCTGGAAGGCGACGTCGACTTCGCGGCCGTCATGCGTGAACTGCGGGCGGCGGGCTACAGCCGTTCGCTCATCTCGGAAGTCAGCCTGGACGTGGCCCCGCTCGAGCAGACCGCCGACGCCATTCGCAAGATCATGGAGATGTAGTTGCCGGATTTCGACACCACGCTGTTCGTGGTCGTTTTGTCGTTCTTCGTGGCGAACCTCGTGCAGGGGTTCACGGGGTTCGGCGTCGCGATCGTGGCCATGGCGGGATTGACGTTGATCGGCGACGTCGTGCACGCCACGATCCTGGTCAATCTGACGTCCGGCATCACGATCCTGATCATCCTGGGCAGACTCTGGCGGCATGTGAGCTGGCCGTATCTGTGGCCCGTCATCGTTGGGATGGTACTGGGAACGCCGTTGGGCCTGGCGTTGCTTCTGAGCTTCGGTCGATCCCAGCCCGATCTGGTACGTCGGGTGCTTGGCGTGCTGATTATGGCCTTCGCGGCGTACAGTCTTTCCGGGTGGGCCTGGCAACCGGGACAGGCGAGTCGGAAGGTCGGCGCGATCGTCGGGACGATCGGCGGGGTTCTCGGCGGTGCGTTCACGATGTCCGGTCCTGCGCTGGTGGCGTACGTCTATTCGCTGCCAATTTCGCGCGATGCGATGAAGGCCGGCGTGAATGCGTGTTTTCTGTTCAACTGTCTCTATCGCCTGTCGCTTCTGGTGATCACGGGGAGCATTTCCTCTGGGCATCTGGTCGCGTTCGGTTGGTCGGTCCCGGCGGTGCTGGCAGGGGTAGCGTTGGGACTCTACCTCGCGCGGGGGTTGAGCACCGAACGTTTCCGGCGAATCGCGTGGTGGGCGTTCGGGTTTTTGGGGTTGCTACTGGTCGCCCGCTAGATCAATCATGCTGCCGCCAAGGCCGGTCGGACGATCGCGGTCGCCTTCGTTTTCGTCCGTGGATTCCGCCCCGGCACCTGTATCCTTTGCATTCGACGCGCCGTCGTCTTCCGCGGGTTCGCCTCCCGACGTCTGCTCGCCGGTCTCGGGACCGCCACCGCCCGGCGGGATCGGTGGGTGCTGAATCAGCTCGACCTGCAGCGGCTTGTCGTGGATCATGCTGATCGTCCGCTGCGGGAAGGGGATATTGATGCCGTGCTCGGCGAAGATTCTATCGATCTCGAAGCGGATCTCCGTGAGGCTCGACATGCGGTGGTAGATGTCTTCGAAATGCACCAGCAGCCGGAACGTCAGGGCGTTGTCGCCGAACTCCGTGAACCATACGATGGGTGCCGGGTCCTTCATGACCAAGGGATGCTCGTCGGCGATCTTGAGCAGGAGATCGTAGACGAGCTTGACATCCGACCCGTAGGCCACGCCGATGTCGAGCTGTCCGCGGATGCGGCGGTCTTGCAGCGACCAATTGACCACCTGGCTCGTGATGAAGTCGCCGTTCGGGATGACGACGTGGATGTTGTCGAACGTGCGGATCTTCGTCCCGCGCATGCTGATCTCGGTGACCTCGCCGATCTTGTCGCCGACCTCGACGATGTCACCGACCTTGATGTGTCGCTCGCCGAAGATCATCAGGCCGCTGATGAAGTTGATGAACAGCGGCTGCAGCCCCAAGCCCAGACCTAAGCCCAGGGTGCCCAGCACGACGGTCAACGCGCTCAAATCGATAAACACGAACTGCATTGCCACGTAGACACCCAGCACGATCAGGATGTAATGGAGCACCGTGTTCAGCGCGGCACGGGCCCCGAGATCCAACGCCTCATAGGCCGGATAGACCCGCGTGGTAAGCACCGATCGGGCGAACCGTGAGATGACGACGGTCGCGACCAAAGCGAGAAGGGCCGCGAACACTCGCCACAGCGTGATGGCTCGTTCGCCGGAGCCCGCGATGGTGTAGTTCATCGCCGTGTTGATCTCGACCAAGGTGATGCCCCAGACGCGGAGAATCAGCAGCAGCCCCACCACGCGAAGGACCCATTTGAACAGGAAGTTCCCGAAGCCGAGCATGAACTCCCATTCCCCGCGGCCCAGTTCCTCGCCGGCGACTACCTCAGGCGACTGCGACACGGGCTCGGGGGATTCGGCGTCTGCCCCTTGCTCTTGACTCTGGTATTCCTGGTCGAGGCGTTGCTTGGACTTGCGCAGGATATCGGAGATCACACGCCGGAGGGTGGACACGCCGATCAGAATCACCATCGTCAGCAAAAGATTCGTCAGCAGGTAGCTGGTCAATGCGCCGTAGCCGAGCACTTCCAGCGCGAGCAGACCGAGCACTCCAAGCACGATGAGCGGATAGATCCCCCCAAGAACAGAGTACAGCCACCGCGTCCGCAAGGTGTCGAGCCGGCCGATGACCTTCAGGACGGGTTGGCGGCGTAGCAGGAAGAGCAGCACGACCACCAGCGACCCTGCCTTGAAGATCTGCCATAGGTAGGTCCGCGTCTCCGGCAGGAGCTGTTCGTCGAGGGCGTACATCACCAGCGGCAGCGGTGCGAAGAGGATCGTGACCCAGATCAGGGCATGGCACCATCGGCGGTAGTAGGCGGCGACCTTGTTGCTGCAGTTGATCAGCCGGAACCGAGGCCTGGCGCGGAGGAACATGGCCCGCACCAAAGCAAAGGCCAAACGAATCCCGATTACAAACCCGAATAGCAATCGCGCGAGCCCCCACGCACGCCCCGTAAGACCGAGAAGGCTCAGCCCCCACAAGGCGCCCAGCAACGGCAGAACCCACAGCGAAACCTCTGCGCCTAGGCGGGCGGCGGAGATCTCCAGCCGATCGCTCATGCCGACGGCGTTGAGGCCCTGTTCGCGCGTTCGTTGAACGATCCGTTCCTCCAAACGGGCTTCCGCGCCTTGAAGCCGAACTCGAAAGAAACCGGCCAGGAGAATTGAGAGGGTGAGGACCACGGTCGCGCTCACCCATTTCCCGCCGGTGGCCTGGCCGAGCTGCTCGAGGATCTCCTGTCGTACCGCGTGGACGGTCTCGCGGAGCTTCGTGCCCCCATCGCGCCATTCCTTGCGGAGCGCTTGGGTGTCCAGGCGCATCAATCCGCGATCGGGTACGACGAGGTAAGCCCAGTACAAGCGGCTACGGGTCTGCCGAAGCATCTCGATGTAGTCCTCGTTCTCCTCCACGCCTTTCCGTAATCGCTCAATCAGCCCGTTCTGCAGCGAGGCGATCTCGTCCATCTGCTTGGTCAGCTCAAGCCGATCCTTCGTGAGCTTGGAAAGGTACTCGCTCGCCCCTTCGGCGTCGGTCTTGGCCACGGCCTCGGAGAGGGCTTCGCTAAGGTCATCGATTTCCTCGGCCCTCTGATCCCGCAGGAGGTAGAGTGCCTCGCGCTCATCGATGCTGAGATTCAGCTCGCCGCGCAATTCGTCTTGCCGCTTCTCCGCTCGACCGAGCTTCTTGCGGACCTCCTGGTATCGCTTCAGAACCTCTTGACCGCTCCGTCGAGGAAGGGATTCGAGGAAGTTCTCCCAATACTGCTCCTGCCTTTGGATCATGTTCTCGAGCCGACCCAGCTCGCTCTCGGGGAAACGGTCGCGCGTGGGATTGTCGTACTCTTCGAACTTCTCGTCGGTTTCGTGAATGACCTTGGCGGCCTGCCAGTAGATCTTCTCGTATTCCCGTTTGGCGTTCTCGATGTTCCACTTGATCCAGTTGGCCCGGTCCTCCGCCTTGGCCTCCTCCAGGGCATTCATCCACTCCCGCAGTTTCTTGACGTAGGGCTGAAGGGCTTTGAGGCGGCGCTCTTGACGTTGCTGCCGGAGATTGAGGCGCTCTTCCTCGAGATTCAGGGCCTCCAGCTCCGCCAGTGCGATCTCCAGGCGCAAATCCGCTAGCAGCCTTTGGAGACCCGCGAGCCTGCTCTCCTCCTGGCCGGCCTTCATGGTCGTGGTCCGGTCCTTGATGTCGGCGACGATCTTGAGGTGTTCTTTCCGGGCCTCGGCGATTCTCTCGTTGGCCTTCTCGCGAAGCTCCGCGAACTCACCGAGCCGTTTGACACGGGCGGTCTGCGCCTCGAATTCCGTGTTGTTCTCGGCATTCAGTTTCGCGTAGAGCTCAGAAACGTCCTCAAGCTTGTCCACATGCTCGCCGGCCTTGCCCGTCGCCATCAGCCGCGTCAGCCTTTGGGTCTCGTTCTTGTACTTCTCGATCTGTTCCTTGAGCTCGCGGGCGCCTTCCTCGCTCTTGAGCTTCTGCAATCCCTCGTGCTCGCCCTTCAGCGTGGCGAGAAGCTCGTCGTAGCGCTTCAGCGAGAACCACAGGTTCGTGGCGACATCCGCCGGCTGAGAGGCGGCGGGGATGGGTTGCGTCGCCGTCGGTTGGGTGGCGGGTTGGAGCTGCTCGAGCATGTCGGCGAGCTTCGCCCGGCGCTGCTCAATCTCTGCCACGGTGGAGGGCGCCTTGACGCCGACCTCGACGGCGTTGGGATCGGGCAGCGAGGTGGTGCTCGGCGTCTTGGCCTTCTCTGCATGGAGCGGCCCGCAGAAGATCGCCACAACGAACAGGCTCAAGCCCGCTGCCGGCGTTATGCGTCCCGCCCGAATTGGTCCTTGCATGTCAGGCATGAGGTCACATCCAATCGATTGGTACGGTTACGGGGTAGCGTACGGCAAGCGCGCTCGCCGCGGTCACTGGGCAAGGAAGCCACTGCCCTGACGGGACTGCCGATGCGCCTCCTCCGCCCCCTTGACGTCGAGGATATCCGAACGGATCTCCTCTTGCCGAAGGTCGATGCCCCGCAGGTCCTGATAGACACTGGACTCATTCCGAAGGAAGAAGTGCGTTGCGTACCGGTTCGGTTGGGGAGCCATCCATCTCGGGTACTTCTCCTTGAACTTCTCGAGCCGCTCCGGATCCCCGCTCTCCCGCGCTTCAATGTACTCCCTCCGCCGCTCAACGAACTCCCGTGTCGCCTCTTCATTGGCCTGATCGACGAACCCCGGCTCGCGTGGCGTGAGGAAGACGATGGTCGACACCACGTCCTGAAGCGTGCTGTCGCGCGAGAAGAACAGCTTCAGGCCGGGCACATCGCGCAAGAAGGGCACCCCCTCGTTCTGCTTGCGGTATTCCCTCTGGTAGATGCCCGAGAGCGTGAGCGTTTGGTTCATCTCGAGGATCGTTCGGCTGTGCACGCGCGTCTTGTCGAAGTCGACGTCGTCGCCCGCCGCCCCGCCGAGCAACAGGTCGGTGACGCTGATCCGCGTGACCTCGGCATCGATGAGCACGCGGGGCTTGCCGTCCGGCTCGGTCGGCTTGAGCAGTGTCGGCGTCACCCGCAGGATGATGCCGCGCTCGTACTTCTCCAACCCCACGAACTGGACGCCCGTCAGGCGGAAGGCGATCTCCCCACCGGCATGGAACTCTGCCGTCTGGCCGTTCAACGTGACCAGGTGGGGGCGGGCGATGACCTTGCTCCCCTCGTCATTCGCGTTGGCGATGTTGACGTTGTAGTCGATGGCGGCACTGAGCGTCTCGCCCCATTGGCTCTGCGCAAGCACCGTCGGAGCCGGAAGCGTCGGATCCAGCGGCGCGGGACGCAGATTGCCGATCGGAGCTCGGCGGTTGTACGTCTGGTACGTGCCGAAGTGGAACTGCACCGCCTGGAGGAAGTCGAAGCCGATCCGCCGGACGATGCGATCGTTCACGACGACGATGATCACGTCGATCTCGATCATCTTGTCCGGGGCGTCGATCGCGTCGGTCGTGAAGTCCAGCACGCCCGGATAGAGCGACAGGACCCGCTCGAAGCGAGCCCTGTCCTTCTTCTCCAACAACGGGCCGCGGACGACGATATGCCCTGCCTCCTGCTGTACCTTGAGGCCGGGAAGGTCCTTCAGCAGCGTCTGGACGTCCTGCACCAGGTCACGCCGCATCACGATCGGGATCTGCCGGGCCGTCTCCTTGTCCACCTGGACCTTCACACCGACGGGCTGCGTCGTGGCCTGCACCGCCTGGAGAGAGTTCGTCATCGTCAAGCGGATCAGCCCGTGCGACGGATCCGGATGGACCACGGCCAATCGTGGATGGGTGGACTCCGCCTTCGCAAAGGCGGGCACCTGCACGACCAGCTCTTGCCCGGGTTGTGCCACGATCCTCTCCGGCCAGGTCGGCGGACCGGCCGGCGCCTCCAGCTCCTCGGCCCGGTACAGCTCGGGAGGCGGGATGAGGCTCGTGGGGGGCGGCGCGTTCGGCTCCGCGGGTTGGGCCGGCATCGCATTGCCTTCCCCGGCGGATTCCACCGCCGCAGCGCCAAGCACGACTATCGATGCCATGATGGTTCGAACGAAACCCATAATCATTCCCTCAACATCTTTCGCTTCAGGAAGGCCACCTCGTCGCTGTCGGGATCCACCTCCTCCAGCCGAGCGAGGTACTTGCGGGCCTGGTCCAGCTCTCCCCCCGCGATCGCCAACCGGCACAGCGCGCTCAACGATGTCGTCGAGTCGGAATCGAGCTCCAGGGCTTTGAGATACGTCTCGGCCGCGAGCGCCGGCAGCCCAAGCATGTAGTATGCCTTGGCCAAGTTGTTGAAGGTCTCCGGGCGATCGCCGTCGAGCTCGGCGCTGCGCTCCAGCGCCTCCGCCGCGCGACGAAACCTCCGCTGCCGGAGGTGGATCGTGCCGAGATTGTAGTAGGCGGGCGCGAGCGTCGGGTCGATTCGGATTGCCCGGGTGAGCCCCACCAGGGCCTTATCGTCCTGTCGCTGCATTGCGTGACACACGCCGAGGTAGTAATGCGTCAGGGCGTGGTCGTTTCGCAAGGCCGCCGCCTTCTGGAGCTGCTCCCTGGCGGCGTCTACGTTGCCGACGGCCAGCTCCGCGCGCCCACGACGGTAGTGCTCGTCGAACTGCTGGACGCGGTCCCGGGACTGCGGAGACTCACACCCGGTCGACACAACCAGCACCACGACCCCGAGGGGCGTCAGGATGACCCGCCACCGATTCATTAGACGGTCTCAGACTCAGGAATGCTTCCCGCCGCGACCCGCAAGTCTCTTGCGCTACCTGCAATGTATTGGCGGGCGGGGGTTTGTCAAGGCAGGGCCTCGCGCCGGTCAGGAGAAACCGGCCACCGGCGGATGGCACGAAGCACTCACCGCTTGGCGGCCGTCTTCTTTGGAATCGACGGCGTATCGCCGCCGGCGAAGATGTCGGTGTAGGTCCAATCCGGCTCCCAGCCGACGGGCAGGTCGAGGATGACGGCCTCCTTCGCGTCGGGAAACTGCTTGCGCAGGTCCTCACTTCTTGGACCGATCTGCGGGACATCGCCGAAGCGGATCAAACCCATGCGGCGCCCTGTGAGGAGGCCGGCCGCTCCGTCCAGCCAGACCCGGGAGAACAAGACGTACTTGCCGTCCGGTGAGATCAGCCCGCCGTAGAGGTGCCGCCTCTCCTGGCCGAAGACCATCCGCGACCGCGTGCCGTCCCCATCGGCCATCCACAGCTGCGTCCACGTCTTGGTCTCCTTCCCAAAGAAGGGCTTATGGGAGAAGAGCACGCACTTGCCGTCGGGGAACCAGTCGGGTGTGCACTCGGCCCCCCGCGCCCGACGCTTCGGTCCGTGAGAGCCGTCACCTCCGGATCGCGGGTCGAACTTGTGCAACGGATTGATCTCGCCCGTCTCCGCGTTGAGTCGGGCGACGGTCCACATCTCGCCGTAGCAATTCGTCACGCCGCAGAACCACTTGCCGTCCGGGGACCAGAAGAGCTGCTGGTAGATCCCCTTTCGCGGGATCTTCCGTACGACCTTCTTTGTCGCCAGATCGATGATCTCCACGCCCTTGCGGGTGAGGCAGCCGATCCGCTTGCCGTCCGGCGACCACGACGCCCAGGCCAGTTTGCCGTCTGCCCCGAGGGGAACTGGGTTCGAGCCGTCCGCGTCGGCCAGGATCAGCCGACCCTGAAAGCCCCAATCATTGTGGTGGACCTTGGCGAACTTCTTGATGCGACGGTAGATGATCTTCTTGCCGTCGGGGGAGAACCGCGGGCCGCCCTCGTGGTACTCGGGCGTGTCCGTCATGCGGCGCAATTCCGTCCCGTTCGGCCGCATCACAAAAAGGTCCATGTCGCCGCGTTTGTTGAGGAACCCGAAGGCGATCCATCCCTTGTCGGCCACCTCCTTCGCCAGCGCGGCGACCTTGGGATCGGTGATCTCGGGACCCTGCGGACCCTCGCCGCCGTTCGCGACGGCCAACCCTGCGATCCACAACACGCGCAGCAACGGAACGTGCGGCATGACAGTCTCCGTAGCTCAGCTTCTCACCTCGGGAACGGGAAAGCGATCCCCCGTCAACCGACACCATGCGGCCAGCCGCCTGCGATGCTCGTCCAGGACCTCTCGATGCTCCGCGCTTCGCACCAGGCTCTTCGTCTCGCCGGGATCGGATTCCATGTCGAACAACTGCTCGCGTCGCTCGCCCTGATCGTAGACGATGTACTTGTAGCGCTGGGTTCGCAGGGCGCGGCCGCCAATGCCGAGGCTGTCGCGCGGCCCGCCGAGGGAGGTCTCGACGACGACCTGGTCACGCCAGCCGGGCGGCTTGCGCCCTTCGGCGATCGGTCGAGCGCTCATTCCCCGCACCCCCTCCGGCGGTCTCACACCCGCGTAGTCGCACAGCGTCGGCATCAGATCGAGGCCGTTCGATATGAGATGCTCACGATCGATGTGTCCGGCGCGCGTCACGCCTTTCTGGCTGACGATAAACGGCACGCGCGCAGGCTCCTCGTACAGCACCTGCTTCTGATTCCAGTGGTGGGCGGCCACGCCGTCGCCGTGATCGCTGCTGAAGATGACGACGGTATCTTCCCCGTGGCCGGCGTCGCGCAGGGCCTTCAACAGCTTGCCGATCTCACGGTCCACCATCTCCACCAGTCGGTAGTAGGCCCAACGGTATTGCCGCCATCGTTCGTCAGGCCAGTCGACGGTCGGGTAGATCCGGCCGCCCTGCGCTTGCACCTTCCGTATGACGGTCGGCTCGTCTTTGGGGATCGCAAAGTTGTCCGGCAGCGGCGGGCAGTCGTCCGGCGGCGGAACGGGAGGGACCGGGCCGTTGGGGAGATCGTCACCGCGGGCCCATTGGCAGATGTCGTGCGGATTGAGAAACGACGCCACCAGGAAGAACGGCTTGCTTCGCTGCTTCTTGAAGAACTCGACCGCCGCACCGGGGATATCGTAATCCTTCTTGGTCTTCTTGCCCGCGGTGACCTGGCAGGCGATGGACTGAAAACCGTGCCGCTCTGCGTCCTTCTGCGGCATCGGCAGGTGCCACTTGCCTAGATACCCCGTCTCGTACCCCGCATCCGCGAGCACGCGGCCGAGCATGGGGAACTCGATCCGCCGGTACTTGATGTTGTACTCCACCTTCGTCTCATGGGGCAGGCGGCTGGTCATCATGACCGTTCGCGAGGGGACGCATAGCGGCTGGGCGCAGTACGTGCGGTCGAAGACCACCCCCTCGGCGGCCAGGCTGTCGATCGCGGGGGTCTTGAGGTACTTGTTCCCCACGCAGCTCATCGCGCTGCCCGTCTGCTGATCGGTAAAGATGTAGAGGATGTTGGGCCTGCGCTTGTCCCCGGCTCCGCCTGTTGCAGCCTTTGCCGAGACGCCGGTTACGTGTTGGGCCGCACCCCATGTGGCGGCGGCCGCGCCGGATGTCTTGAGAAACTCGCGTCGATTCATGTGCCTATCCCAACTCGTTGCCGTTCACGTCGTGTCTGGGGGCGGACGCCGGTCCGCTGGACAACGGCCGATCACGACGCCGCCTTCCGCATCAACTGCCCGAAGAACTGCACGCAACGTGCGTAGTCCTCCACGCCGATTCGCTCGTCCTTTCCGTGTATTCGATCGAGGTCGTCCTCGTTCAGCCGTAGCGGCCCGAAGCGGTACGTGTTCTCCGCGACGTTTCGATAGTGCCGAGAGTCCGTCGCGGCCAGGTCCAATGCCGGCGCGACGATCGCGTCGGGGAATACCGCGCGGATCGTCCGATGGATCAAACGATAGCTCTCGGCGTCCACATCGCAGACCGGACTCGCCTCGTGCACCTGGTCCAGCGAACGAATCTGCACGCGGTCGTCGTCGACGATCTGCTGGACCCTGGCGGTGACCCCGTCCGCCGTGTCGCCGGGCATCAGGCGAAAGTTCACCACCGCGCGAGCCCGCCGCGGCAGGACGTTGTCCTTCCAGCCGCCTTCCATGATGGTCACGGCCGTGGTGGTCCGCAGGGCGGCGGCCGTCGTCTTCGACGCCTCCAGCTCACGTTGGACCAAGGGCCCAAAGAGCCACAGGTTCGCGAGGACCAGGCGCTTGCCGAAGCTCATCTCCGGCACCAACGTTTCGAACATCTGCCGCAATGGGCCTTGAAGCCTGCCGGGAAAGCGATTGGCGTCGATCTTGGCGCAGGCCTCGCTCAGGATGCCGAGCACCGTCTCTTTCGGCGGCTGGGAGGAGTGCCCGCCCGGCCCCTCGACGATCAACTCCAGCGATAGGTATCCCTTCTCCGCCGTGCCGATGAGGGCGACGGGAGTCGTCATGCCGGGGACGATGTCCTCCACAACGGCCATGCCCTCGTCCAAACAGAACTCGGCCTTGACGCCGCGCGACTCGAGCCGCTTGGCCAGCACGACCGCGCCGTTCTTCCCACCGACCTCCTCGTCGTGTCCGAAGGCGAGGTAGATCGTACGCTTCGGCTGGAAGCCTTCGACAAGCAATGCCTCGACCGCCTCGAGCAGCCCCACAAGGCTCGACTTATCATCCAGCGCCCCGCGCCCCCAAATGAAGCCGTCCGCGATCACGCCGGCGAAGGGCGGATGGGTCCACCCCGCCTCGGCGTCGGCGGGCACCACGTCGATGTGGGCCAGCAGGAGGATGGGCTTGGCGTCCGGGTCCGAGCCGGCCCACGTATACAGCAGGCTGCCCAGGCCGACCTCTTCGCGTTTGAGCTCCGCATGGGTCTTGGGGTAGAGCTCGGCCAGCAGGTCGCGAAACGACTGGAACGCCTCCCTCGAGAATTGATTGGGATCCTTGTGCGAGATCGTCTTGATGCGGATCGCCTTGGCCAGGTTCTGAGCTAGGCGGTCGGCGTCGACCTTCAGCGGTGGGGTTCGCAGCGGTTCGAGCTGTTTGGACTCGAGCGTCATCGCCCGTGCGACGACCACCCCTGCGAGGATCAACACGCCCAGCAGCAGGAGCGGCAACACCCGTTTGAGGAGCAAGCGTTTCATGGTAGGCCCTTCCGCGCGCCATGATCCTCGATGCCCGCTTCCGGGTCCAGTCCGAGGACGTAAGGAGTTGTCGGCGGCACGAGTCGCTACCTCGTCCCCAGCAGCTCACCGAGGCGCTTGAGCATCGCGACGTCGGCGTCGCGCATTCGCCCGGTGTGATCGGGAGCAACCGAGAGTAGAACGTTCGACGTGCCTCGCTTCCACGAGAGCCGCAGGCGTTCGGCCAGGACCTCGGCCGCAAACGGTTCGCTCGGCTCGAAAGATCGGCCCTCACCGTACGTAAACCAGCACGAAGGCCCGAGCGGATCGTACTTGATTCCCCCCTTGCGTTTCTGGGAACAGAGACAGTGCTCGAAGGGTAGATCGTAGGTCGTGCCCTTCACCTCGCGTCGAGGGTTGTGGCCGGCCTCCGGCGGCAGCACGATTTCCCCGTTCATCACGTCCGTCGGAAAGTACCGGATCTCCGTGCCGTCCTGCACGTGCTGGTTCAGGATCACTACCGACCACGGCTGGAGGTTTCGCAGCACGTCGTAGACCAACTGCGGCGGGAGGTCTTCCGGCGCCCAGTTCATCATGTCGATCCAGAAGTACGGGATCTTGCCGTAGTCCTTCGCGAGCTCATAGAGCTGGGCGAGAATCACGGCCTTGGCACCCGGCACGTCGCCGCGCTTCTTCCCGCCCCACATGCAGTAGTACAGACCGGGAGCGATTCCCTGCTTCCTGCATTCGGCGACGTAGTCCTTGACGAGGTCCTTGCCGGGGATGGCGGATCCGATATCGAAGTCGGTCGTTCTACTATTCCAGAGTAAGAAGCCGGAGGTATGACGCGTGGTCAACACGGCGTACTTCATGCCGGC
>CAZKCX010000115.1:0-12898 GCA_964550865.1 uncultured Planctomycetales bacterium | reverse complement strand
CCGTCGGGCTGTCGTCCTGGTAGTTGATGCTGCTGACCCATAGCCGGAACAGCTCGGACCCGCCCTTCTCGAGCACATCCTTGACGGACACGAAGTTGCCCTGGCTCTTGGACATCTTGTCGCCGCTGCCGTCCACGACGAACCCGTGTGTGAGGACCGTGTGGAACGGCGGGCGATCGTACGCCCCCATGCCCGTGATGTAGCTCACCTGGAACCAGCCCCGGTGCTGGTCGCTGCCCTCCAGGTACATCTCGGCCGGCCAGGTGAGGTGATCGCGGTCGCGGAGGACGGACCGATGCGAGCACCCGCTCTCGAACCAGACGTCGAAGATGTCGTTCTCCTTCTCAAACGCGGTCGAGCCGCACGTGCCGCACGTCGTGCCGTCGGGCAGCAAGGTGGCGGCGTCGTGCGTGAACCAGTAGTCGGCCCCGTGCTCGGCGAACAGGTCACGCACGTGCCGGACCACGTCGACGTCGAGGAGCGTCTCGCCGCATTCCGTGCAATGGAAGCCGGGGATGGGCACGCCCCAGGCCCGCTGACGGCTGATGCACCAGTCGGGTCGGTTCTCGATCATGCCGCGGATGCGGCGCTCGCCCCAGTCCGGCACCCACCGGATGTCGTCGATCGTCTTGAGCAGCCGCTCGCGGAGTCCTTGATGGTCGACGCCGACGAACCACTGCGTCGTCGCCCGGAAGATCACCGGGTTGTGACACCGCCAGCAGTTCGGATAGCGGTGGGGGTAGTCCTCGCTGTGCAGCAGGGCGCCGCTCTCGCGAAGGTGCTCGACGATCTTCGGGTCGGCGTCGAAGACCCGCAGCCCGGCGAAGTGCGGCACGTCGTCGGTCAGACGCCCCTGGTCGTCCACGGGGCTGTACGCCTCGAGACCTTCCTTCCGGCCGGTGTGGAAGTCCTCGAGGCCGTGCCCGGGCGCGGTGTGGACACAGCCGGTCCCCTCGTCGAGCGTGACGTAGTCGGCCAGAACGATCGGCGAGACCCGATCGACGAAGACATGACGATACGTCTTCCCGGCGATCGCCTTGCCCTCGGCCTTGTCCAGCCGCTCGAAGTTCGTGATGCCGCACGTGCCCATCACGTAGTCCAGAAGCTCCTCGCGGACGCCCTCGACGACGTTTCCGTTCTCGTCCTCGATCTTGCGCGTGCGGACGCCGTCGGCCATGACCAGCAGCCGCTCCTTGTCCTGGTGGGCGCAACGCACCAGGGCGTAGGCCAGATCCGGATGCAGCGCGATCGCCAGATTCGCCGGCAGCGTCCACGGCGTCGTGGTCCAGATCAGGATTTCCACGTCCTTGCCGCGGGCCGCCGGAAACACGTCGCCGAGATCGTCCGCCATAGGGAAGGCCACGTACACGCTGGGGCTCGTCGTCTCGTCGTATTCGAGCTCCGCCTCGGCCAGGGCCGTCTCGCAGCTGAGGCACCAGTGGATCGGTCGCAGCGCGCGGTAGATGTAGCCCCGCGCGACCAGCTCGGCGAAGACATCGATCACGCCGGCCTCGTACGAATGGCTCACGGTCAGATACGGCTCGTCGCCGGCTTGCGGATCGGTCGAGTCGCCCCACTCCCCGAAGATGCCGAGCTGCTTGAACTCCGTCCGGTTGCGATCCATGAACTTCATGGCGTAGTCGAGGCACTGGCGCCGAACCTCCGAGACCGCAAGCTGCCGGAACTGCTCGCCCAGCTCCGTGGCCACGCGATGCTCGATCGGCAGGCCGTGGCAGTCCCAACCGGGCAGGTACGGCGAGTCGTATCCCTGCATGGTCCAGTAGCGAACGATGAAGTCCTTGAGCACCTTGTTCAGGCCCGTACCGACGTGCAGGTCGCCGGTGGCGTAGGGCGGCCCGTCGTGCAGGACCTTCTTCTCGCAGCCGGCGCGCGTCTCGCGGATCTTGGCGTAGATGTCCATCTCTTCCCATCGCCTCTGCATGGCGGGTTCCAGATGGAGCAGATCCCCCTTCATGGGGAAGTCGGTTCGCGGTTTCAGGATCGTGTTCTTGTAGCTCTTCTTGTCTGCCATAGCCTTCTCACTGCCTCGCCGTGTCTGCGGGCGGTCCTACTCGTTCAGTCCGTTGACCGTCGCCGAGGCGACTTCCACCCCGGAGGCCCCCGGCTCGGTGGGTCGGGGTCCCGTTCGAAAGATGTCGATCTTCTCCCACTGCCCGCGGACCCAGCGCCCGAGCAGGATCAAGCCCAGCAACGTAACGTATGTCGTCGCCGCAATCCATGGCCCCAGCGCCCCGAGTTGCGGGAAGGCATACGACATCGTGTATCCTCCCCCGACGAGGACCACCCAGCACGTGGTCACCAGCACGATGGCCGTCCACAGCGTATCGCCCGCTCCCCGCAGGGCACTGTTGTACACGAGCTGCATGCCGTCGAAGAACTGGAAGATGCCGCCGCAGATCAAGATCTGCATCGCCAGATCCAGCACCACGGGGTCCTCGGTCAAAAGCCCCGCGAAGAAGCCTCGAAATGTGATAAACACCACGCCGCACGATCCCATGTAGCTGCCGCACAGCAAGAGCGCGATGCGGGCGCGCCGCCGGGCCTTGTCGTTGCGGCCCTCGCCGATGGCCTTGCCCACGACGGCCGTCAGGCCGATGCCGATGCCGAGCGCGGGCATGAAGACCAGGTGACACCACTGCCAGGCGATGTTGCTGGCCGCCAGGTGCTGTGGCCCGAAGCGGCCGACCAGCCACATCATGAACAGCGACCAGGCCATCACGTCGAAGGCGAACTGCACGCCCGCCGGCAGCCCGACGCGGAAGAAGTTCTTCGCCTTGCTCCAGCTCCACCGCCAGTTCTCGCGCGTGCCGAATCGCTCCGCGTAGTACGGCCACAGCATCGCGAGGAAGAGCCACCCCGAACGGAAGATCGCCGATGCGAGCGTACCGAGGGCGGCCCCGGCCACCTCAAGGCGCGGGATGCCCAGCGTCGGGCTGCCGAAGATCAGCAGGTAGTTCGCGATGACGTTGAAGACATTCGCCCCGACGGCGGACACCGCCACCACGCGCGGCCGATGCACGCCGTTGAAGAAGTTCGACAAGGCCACCTGCATCGTGAACGCCCCGACGCTGAACAGCCCGATCGTCATGTAGTCGACCTCGTACTCGATGACGTCCGCCCCGTGCTCGAAGTAGAGGAACAGCGGACGGACGATGGCGACCAGCGGCAGCGCCAGAGCCCCCGCGAGCACCGAGATGTAGATCGACTGCCAGGCGTAGGCCCCGCAATCCTTCGGTGCGTTCCGTCCGAGGGACTGGCTCGCAAAGGTGTTCACGCAGGTCATCACGCCGATCCAGAAGCCGATCAGCACGAACAACGTCACGCCGGCGGCCCCGACGGCCGCCTGGGCCTGCGTCGCCTTGTCGAGCTGGCTGACCATCGCGAAGTCGACGAACTGCATGACGGCCCGTGAGGTGGTGGCCACCATGATCGGGGCCGAAACACGGAGGAGGACGCGGAGGTCGCCGTCGTGGGCGTCGTCGTGCGGCTCGTGCGGCTCGTGCGATGCGTAGGCGAGTGTTGCGGATCCGCTCGTCTCCCCCCCTTCGCGCTCGGGCGCAGCATCCTCGCTGCGGGCGTGATAGACGCCGTCGGCGGAAGGGGTTTCGAGATGGTCGGGCTCGTTCGTCATCGTCCGTTTCGGCGGGAAAACAAAAAAGGTCCCGAGAGCTTGCCGCTCCCAGGACCTTGTCGTCGTCTCGTGTTCACAGAGCGCGGCCTAGGAGTCGGTATCAGACCCTCCAATGATAATGATGCCATGGGGCTTCTGCGAACGTGTCATCGTGTGATTCCGTCGCCGCCGGGCGAATCCGGCGTGTTTCCTTTATCGTCCATCCTCACGACGAACGTTTCCTATATACGGAGATCCCGGAAATCTGTCAAGCAATGGCTCTTGTCGAGCCGCCGGACGGGTGCGTGGCGGATTGGGCGGGGGTGCTCGAGGGACCATCCGTCGGCGACAGAAAAATAGGTGCGCGTGCCGGTCGCCCCGAACGGACGCCGGACAACCATGGAGCATGAACACGGCGGCACATCACGTAGCATGGGCATCTTGCCCATGAGTTCCCATGCTGCGATCCACGACAGGCTGACTCACGGGCGAGACGCCCGTGCTACGGGAACGCCCGCCCTCGTAACATGGAAATCTTGCGTAGCATGGGCATGCTTGTCGCGGCGTAGCACAGCGAAGCCGGATTGCACATGAGTTCCCCAGGTGCGGTCCACAGGCATCACCGGCGGACGCATCGCCACGCGGAACGATCCGGGTATACTAAGGAGTGGGCGAGCGCCAGGGATGGTAGGACCGACCGTGCCGTTTCGAGACGACCGAGAACGCATCGAGCACATCCGCGAGACGATCCGCGGCCTCCCCAAGACGCCCGGCGTCTACCTCATGAAGGACGATCGCGGACGGGTGCTGTATGTGGGCAAGGCCAAGGACCTCCGCTCGCGCGTGAGCAGCTACTTCCAGGACGGCGCCAACCTGTTCGCGACGCGCGGCCCGGAGATCGACCGCATGGTGGGCATGGTCGTCGACATCGACTTCCTCGATTGCGATACCGAGGTCGACGCCCTGCTGCAAGAGAACCGTCTCATCAAGGACATTCAGCCGCCGTTCAACGCCCGGCTTCGCGACGACAAGAGCTTTCCGTACATCGAGATCACCACGCGCGACGACTTCCCGGCGGTCTACGTCACCCGCGAGCCCAGCCCCAAGGGCAGTAAGCTCTACGGTCCGTTCATCTCGGCCCTCGGCGTCCGAGACGCCGTGAACGCCCTGCAACGCGTCTTTCGTTTCCGCACCTGCACGCTGGACATCCGCGAGGACGACGAGAAGCGACGCTTCTTCCGGCCGTGCTTGTTGCACTCCATCAAGCGCTGCACGGGACCGTGCGCCGACAAAATCAGCAAAGAGGACTACCGCAAGGACATCGACCGGCTGAAGAAGTTCCTGGGCAGCAAACGGTCGGTCGTGCTGCGCCAGATGAAGAAGGAGATGGAGCTCGCATCGGCCGAGCTGCGGTTCGAGGACGCGGCCGTCCTGCGCGATCGGATCAAGGCCATCGAAGGTCTCTCGCTCTCGGGCGATCCCGAGGAGGACGTGCAGCCGGAGGTCTTCTTCGTCGATCCGAAGAAAGGGCTCGAGAAGCTCGGAGAGCTGCTCGAGCTCGATAGCCAGCCGCGCATCGTCGAAGGGATCGACATCGCCAACCTGCAGGGGGAAGAGTCGTGCGGCTCGCTCGTGTGCTTCATCGACGGCCTGCCGTTCAAGACCGGCTACCGTCGCTACCGCATCAAGGGCGTCGAGGGCCAGGACGACTACGCGATGATCCGCGAGGTGATCACCCGGCGGTATCGTCGCGCGGCCGAAGGCGAAGAGCTGTACCCGGACGTCATTCTCATCGACGGCGGACTCGGCCAGCTCCACGCGGCGCTCGAGGCCTTCGCCCACATGGACATCCGCCCGCCGATGGTCATCTCGCTGGCAAAGCGGGAGGAGGAGATCTTCATCCAGGCGCGGAGCGAGCCGGTGCGACTCCCGCGCAACAACGACGCCTTGCGTCTGCTCCAGCAAATCCGCGACGAGGCCCACCGCTTCGCCCAGCACTACCATCACATCCTTCGCCGCAAGGCCACGTTCGAGGCGGAACGCAGACGCGCCCAGCCCGTGACGCCGGACGACGAGGCAACCGAGTGACGGGCGTTGTTCCATCTCGACAAATCGGCACGTCGAGATGCCAATAAGTCGACACATCGACACCGCAGCGGGACGGGGCCGAGCGACGGCAAGTCCCTGCTGTTCTGACCCCTGGACCCTGAACCCCGAACCCTGCTGTTCACGCTCACGCCGTCGACTGGAGGATGGTGATCGCGGCGGCGTCGACGATGTCCTCCCACTTGCAGCCGCGAGACAGGTCGTTGCACGGACGTCTCAGCCCCTGAAGGATCGGACCGATGGCGGCGCATTTCCCCAAGCGTTCCGCGATCTTGTAGGCGATGTTGCCCGCGTCGAGGTCGGGGAAGATGAGCACGTTCGCACGTCCCCGAAGTGGGGACTCCGGCGCCTTGCGCTCGGCCACGCCGGGCACGATGGCCGTGTCGGCCTGCACCTCGCCGTCGATGCAGAGCTCGGGCGCGCGGTCGCGCACGCGCTCGGTGGCCTGGATGACCTTGATGGTGTGCGGATGCCGGGACGAGCCGCGGGTCGAGAAGCTGAGCATCGCCACGCGTGGCTCGGCGCCCAGCAGGGCACGGCAGTTCTGCGCCGCCGCAATGGCGATGTCGGCGAGCTCGTCGGGTGACGGGTCGGGCACGGCGCCGCAATCCGCGAAGATCATCCCGCCGTTTTCGCCGAACTCCGTATGCGGGCTGACCATCAGGAAGAAGCTGCTGGCGATCCGGATCCCGTCCATCAGCCCGATGCAGTGCTGTGCGCCCCCGATGACCTTCGCCGTCGCCGCGACGCTGCCCGCGACCATGCCGTCGCACAGGCCGCCGGCCACCAGGTATGCCCCGAAGAAGACACGATCCTTGACGATTCGACGGGCCATGCCGTCGGTGACGCCCTGTCCTTTGCGATACTCCTGGTATTGCCTCGCGAACCTCTCGAGCAAGTCACTCGCGGCCGGGTCGATGATGCTTACGCCGTCGAGGTCCACGCCGTTGTCGTCGGCCAATCGCCGAACCCCATCCTCCGCACCGAGGACGGTGACCTTTCCCAGGCCCGTCCTCGTGATCTCTTGGGCTGCCTGCAGCGTTCGCGGGTCCCTCCCCTCGGCCAGGCAGACGTGCCGCCGGGCCTGCGCGGCTCGCGCGCGCAGCGTATCCAGAAGGGCCAGATTGGAATCCGCGGTCGATCCCTCGGCGGTCGGCATGGGCGCCTCCTTCTTCTGTCGCAGTGGGGTGACGTGGCTTGTCTCGCGGTGTGCCGATTCTCGCAGCGCGGTCGGGAGCTTGCAAGGCGGAAGGCCTCTGGAAGGCGACGAAGGGCATCAAGGGGAAAGGGAGAGGAAGGCAAAAAGAAACGCAGAGAGCATGGTCGGTCGGACAAGAACTCCGGACCGCTGCTCTCTGCAGGGTCCGATTCCCCACCGGTAATCGGCTCTCGTCTTTCCTCGCCTCTCGGCCTGTAAGACGACGACCTCCCCGGTGGGGGTCGAGTCGACTATCCCCGTACGGTGTAGACGCGTTTGCCGCGACGGTCCCCGTGGGCACATCGCGAGCAAATCCGATTCCCCGGGCCATACGACTCGAATACACGGTCGCAGACCAGACACCGTCGCTTCTTCGCCTTGGACGGCGCCAAGGGAGCCGGCTTGCTTGTTCTGCTTGTCGTGGCCATGACGTTCGCGCGTGCCATTCGGCCCGCCACTCCGCCCCCCGCCGGTTTCTCGAACCTCACGGGCGCCAGGGCGCCACGGAAAGCTACTGTAAGCTTACACAAAATCCCAGGAAAAGCAACGCCTGAGCGGCGAACCGGCGGGCTCGTGGATGCGGGAGAGGGGATGTTATAGGACCTTGCGCTTGACACGCCAGAGCCCGGTTGTTCATCGCGACGCGGCCACCTCGCAGAGGATCTCGCAGCCGCGGCGAATCTTCTCGTCCGTGGTCGCATAGCTGATGCGGAAGTGGCTGTTCTGCTCGCTGAAGATGTTGCCGGGCACGACGAGCACGTCGTGGTCGGCCGCGGCCTCCACGAAGTCGTCGGCGTCCGCGAAGCCGTCGGGCACCCTCGGGAAGAAGTAGAAGCCACCGCTGGGACGCACGACCTCGAACCCGTCTTTCAGGACGCCGTACGCCAAATCGCGCTTGCGACGATAGTCTTCCACGTGATTGCTGACGTCGGTGTCCATGGCCACGAGTCCGGCGTGTTGGACCATGCTCGGGGCGCAGACGAACGTGTACTGCTGCGCCTTGGTCATCTCTTGGATGATCTCGGTCGGTCCGGCGGCATAGCCAAGTCGCCATCCCGTCATGGCGTGCCCCTTGCTGAAGCCGCGAAGCAAGATCGTCCGTTCCGGGGCGTGGGGGACGATGCTCGGGCTCGGACCGTCGAAGCTTAGATCGGTGTAGATCTCGTCGGCGAGGATGATCAGGTCGTGCTTGCGGGCGATTTCCGCGGCGGCCCGGAGATCGTCCTCGGTGTAGACCGTCCCCGTGGGGTTGCTCGGCGAGTTGATGAGCAGCACGCGTGTGCGGTCGGTGATGGCGGCCTCGATCCGTTCGACGGGCATGCGGAAGTCCGGGTAGGTGTCGACCGGCACGGGCACGCCGCTTACGAGGCGGATGACGTACTTGTAGAGCACGAAATAGGGGTCGGCGAAGATGACCTCGTCCCCCGGATCGAGGCAGGCGAACATGGCCAACAGGATTCCCCCCGACGTGCCGGAGGTAACGAGCACATCGGCCTCCCCGTCGTATCGCTTCGCCGCGTCCCGGCCAATCCGCTTACGAAGCTCCGGGAGGCCTTGCGTCACGGTGTAGCTGTTCTGACCTTCCCGAATGGCGCGGACGGCCTCCTGCTTACAGGGCTCGGGCACGTCGAAATCGGGCTGGCCGATGGTCAGGCTGATCGCGTTCGGCCTGGAGACGGCGAGCTCGAACATCCGTCGAACGCCCGACGCATCGACATGCCCCATCCGGCTCGAGATGAATCCACGCTTCGCCACGTTTGCCCCTTTCGCTTCGCGTCTGCGGACCCGAAGAAACAGCCGCCGGCATCGGGTTGCCGGCGGCTGGGAAGTATAGCAGCAATCGGAGCGGGTTTTGAGAGGCGAGCTAGTCCTTCTTCTCTCCCTCGGCCGAAGAGGCTTCGGTCGCAGCCGCCGCGGCCTCGCCCTCCTCGTCTTTGCTCTTCTTGTCCTTGTGTCCGACCGTGGTCTTGCGGTGCGCCACCTTCGGCAACCCAAAAACGCTCTGGGACTCCTTCCAGCGCTCTTCTTCTTCCAGCTTCTCGAGCCGCTCGGCGCGCGACAACACATTGCGGTGGCGTGCCAAGGCACTCTTGCTCTTGAGGGAACGATCCAACGACATGATTACGCAACCTCCAGTTCGACGTAGGTGTTCAGTACTTCGTCTCTAGCGGGACAGCCTCATGGGGTAGGCATCACGGAAGTCGTATCCGCTGCCTCGCTTGGCATACAGCTTCCCGACCTTCAAGATCTCCTCTCGGAAGGCATGCAGCGCCTGCTTCCGAGCCTCATCTCCCTGCGGGTATCCGATCGTGCTCAGCAACATGTGGGAGCCGTCCTTTCGGCGCTCGATCGTTACGGGCGGCTGTCCGTCCACGGGGTCCATCTTCGAGAGCACGAACCGCTGGGCCTTCCTCGCCTCCAGGAGGCTGTCTTCCCCGCGGAAATTCTGCACGACCAGGTAGTTCCAACCCACGCGACGTATCCCGCCCTGCTTCGACGTGGCGGGGGGATTCGTCTTCGAGGCGGCGGTGTCGACCGGGCCGGCCTCCGATTCCGGGACGGCCGACGAAACGGCCGCAACATCGAGGTCCCCGTACATCCCCTCCTCCGGGACCTGCAATACGCTGGCGTCCGGCTGCATGCGCCTGGCCAGCTCGATACTATCCTCCGCCCGCGCCTGGAGCTCGGCCGTCGCCTTCCGATGTCCCGAGGCCTCCCCGCGGACGAATCCGTACGTGAAGGCCGCGGCCATGCTGAAGAGCATCAGGCCGGCCGCGATGGTCGCGCCGCCGTAGCTCAGACTGAAGTCGACCCGTCCGCTGCCGGAGCGGAAGATGCTGGCCAGCGGAGCCCAGAGCCGTTGGAGCCCCCCTGCGTGAGCATCGGACGCTTCTTCGACGAAGCCCGTCTCCGATTCCATCGCATAGGGCCCGAACTCCTCCTCCCCGTTGGCTTCCGCCACGCCATTCTCGAGGGCCGTCTGGGCCGCTTCGAGCTCGACCGCCTCGGCGACGCGGTCGTAGTTGGCTCGATCCAAGGCCTCCTCCTCTCGACGCTCCTCCGCCGAGGAGGGCGGGGCGAGGTTCCGATCCGCCTGCGCCGTTTCGCTCGAATTCCGCCACCAACCGGGGACTTGGAGATGGGGGTCTTGCCCCTCCCGTTGCGCCCGGTTGATGATCTCGAACAACGCCGGAGTCTGCTTGCCTTTTGCCACGGATAGCACCTCTCCATACGTCGGCTGCAAAGACGGTATCCGCCAGGCTGATCCACCCCCCGAACAGGTTAGACCGCGCTTCCACTACCCAATCAGCATAGCCGATCCGCAGCCCTGAAATCAAGCTGCCCGACCCCGGACGCGCTGCGGTACCCACCCCAGGTGAACCACGTGAAGGACTCCAATGCCGTACGATCGCCGCCTCCCGTCGCTCCCGACACTTGCGAATCCTACCGACCATGATAAGGTGTCTCGCGGCGTCTTGATTCAGAGGGCTACGCATGGAATTACACTTGGCATCGGACCGGAACGGCGACGTTGTTCGCGTGACGTGTGAGGGAAGCATCTCGGCATCCGGACGGCATCCGGACGCCACCGACCCGTTGGAAGAGATCTTGGGAACCGACGGCACGTCCAGCAAGGTACTGTTGGACGTGAACAAGGCGACGTTCATCGACTCCAGCGGCGTGAGCTGGCTGATCTCGCGGCACAATGCCTTCGAAGAAAACAACGGGATGCTCATCGTCCACTCGGTTCCGCCCGTCGTACAGCAGGTATTCGACCTGCTCCGTCTCGGCAAGGTGCTGCACATCGCCAAGGACGAGAGCGCCGCCGAGGCGCTGGCAAAGGGAGAGAGATGAGCAACGACAAGATCACCCCTCCGCCGGACGTCTCGGACATGCCGCCCGAGGAAGGGGTCACGGCCATCCTCAACCACGCGGCGGGGATCGGCGCGAGCGATCTGTTCTTCACCAGCGAGTTCAACCACGTCGACGTCAGCGTGCGACGCTATGGGATCGTGCGGAAGGTCATGGAGCTGGGCACCGACCAGGCCAAACGGTATCTGACGCACATCAAGGCGACGACCGGCATGGACATCGCCGAACGACGTCGACCCTTGGACGGCCGATGGATCCATCGGTTGAACGACGGGCGCATGGTGGACCTCCGGATCAACACGATCCCCACGATGCACGGGGAAGATTTCGCCCTCCGCATGCTGATGCGGGATACGGAACTCCGCGAAATCGACCAGCTCGGCATGGATCAGCACGAATACAACCTGCTCATCGAGATGCTGAATCGGCCCAGCGGCTTGATTCTCGTCTCGGGGCCCACCGGCTCGGGCAAGACCACCACCTTGTATGCCTGCCTGCGGCACCTGAACGACGGCCAGCGCAAGATCCACACGATCGAGGACCCCATCGAGTATTCGATCGAGGGCATGCACCAGTCGCAGGTCAATTCGCAGATCGACCTGGATTTCCCCGAGCTGCTTCGCAGCATCCTGCGGCAGTCGCCGGACATCATCATGATCGGTGAGGTCCGCGACGAGGTCACCGCGCGCACGACCGTCCGCGCCGCCAACAGCGGCCATCTGGTCTTCGCCACGCTGCCCGCGCCGGTCGCGTCCATGGCCGTGCAGAGCATTCGCAGCCTGGGCGTGCATCCGCACTTCTTGAGCACGTCGTTGCTCGGCGTCATCTCGCAGCGGTTGATCCGAACGCTTTGCCCCAACTGCCGGGAGGAATACGACATCACCACGGCACCGCATACGTTCGACGCCGTGCGCCAATGGCTGCGCGACGAGGAGGGGAAGCGCCTCTACGGGCCGAAGGGATGCGAGCAATGCGAGAACACCGGCTATGCGGGTCGCGCGGGCGTCTTCGAGGTCATGTCGGTCTCCAAGGAGATCCGCGACCTGATCGCCAAGGATCGCCCCGCCCAGGCCATCCGCGACAAGGCCTTTGCGTTGGGCATGCGGGAGTTCCGCCACTCGGCCCTGCTCAAGGTCGCCCGCGGCGTCACGAGCACCGAGGAGGTGTTCCGTG
Source organism: uncultured Planctomycetales bacterium (assembly GCA_964550865.1). Taxonomy (GTDB): domain Bacteria; phylum Planctomycetota; class Phycisphaerae; order UBA1845; family JAFGLZ01; genus JAFGLZ01. The sequence goes on along the minus strand of CAZKCX010000115.1, from coordinate 917 downwards.
TGATCCCGACGGAATACCTTTTGCTCGACGACTGAACGCACCCTGTTTCCGATGGAACGATGCCCCTACATCGGGGCGGCATGGGGGAAATGTCTCGGCCAAGTGGAGCTCACTCGGCCTGATTGGGGTCGGGTTCTTCCTGGGGATCCGACCGGCTCTGGCGCTGTTCGGCAATGATCTCAAATGCGCCGACGATCATCCCCCGGATGAACTCGACGTCATAGTCGGGGCAATACAGCTCCGGCGACGCCCGGTAGAGGCTCTGGGCCCCCGCCGACAAGTCCTCGAGATCGGGCACCTGGCCATCGTGAATCGCCTGGATGGCCCCCTCGCCGGCCAAACGGATCGCAGCCTTGCCGTCCTCGAATCCGCCCTCGGGACAGGTCTCGGAGGGCGGAATACACCCCCCAACCCCGACCGCGAAAACGGCGAGGACCGCCAGAGACAACCTGGATGGGATCCGTAGCATGGTACGCCTCCGATGCGTTCCGATGTCGTCGTTGAGCCCGACACTCGCCCGCGGTCGTTATGACGTATTCTACGGCACCGAAAAGGCCGATGTCAAAGCAAACCGTCTTGACGTCATGCCTTGCGCGTCATACTCTCTTGTTCTGCACCGTCCAACAAGGCAAGCGCGGGGTCTTGCTCCGCATCAGCAGACACAATGAGCCTTAGGTAAGGAGAGAAGGACCATGCATCGCACCCACACCATTGTTCTGAGCCTGATCGTCACGTGCGGCGCCCTCGCTGCAACGGTTTCGGCCGCGGACAAGTGCTGCTTCGACGGCAAGATGCCCAAGCTGTCGATGCAGGCGTACACGTTCAACCGCTACACGCTGTTCGAGGCCATCGACAAGTGCGAGACGCTCGGCATCAAGTACATCGAGCTGTATCCCGGCCAGCGGCTCAGCCCGGAC
>CAZKCX010000114.1:9941-12950 GCA_964550865.1 uncultured Planctomycetales bacterium | reverse complement strand
GGCGCTGGCCGGTGGACGCGTGAAGGACTTCCGTCGACTCGAGGGGATCAGCGCTCAAGATTGGATCACGAAGCTGGCCGGCCGACGGGTCTACGAGGTCGTCTGGCGGCCGCTGTTCGAGGGCAAGTTCGGCCGTTACGCCGACGAGATCAGCGCGGTCTGGTTCTGGACCAAGCTCCAGACGCGCGGCCGAAGCCGATCGGTCCGGCAGCGCGAGCAGCTCGTCTATCTCCAAGGCGGGCTCCAGCGACTGACGAACGCGTTCGTCAAGGCCATCGTCTCTCGCGGCGGACAGGTGCACGTCTCCTGCCCCGTGCGGACGGTTCGACGGGTGAACGGGGCGTGGGAGGTCGTCACGGACGGCGGCGGGGAGCGATTCGATCAGGTCCTCGTCACCGTGCCGACGCCGGTCGCCACCGATCTCCTCGAGGAACTGCCGGACGCCTATCGTCGGCGGGCGGCGTCCGTCCCCTATCTGGGCGTCACCGAGCTGATGCTCGTGCTGAACCGCCCGCTCTCGGACACCTATTGGCTGAACGTGAACGATCCGGGCTACCCGTTCGTCGGCGTCATCGAGCACACGAACTTCCAGCCGACGGACGCCTACGGTGGTCGGCACATCGTCTACCTGACCAAGTACCGCGACGCGGATCATGAGACGGTCGGGATGCCGGCGAACGAGATCTTCCGCCGCTGGACGCCGCACGTGGCGAGGATCTTCCCGGAGTTCGAAGAAAGCGCGGTGCAGTTCCACCACGTCTGGCAGGACGCGCACGCGCAACCCGTCGTCCGCGCGGGGTGCGAGTCGGAGATCCTCCCCACCGAGACGCCGCTGCCCGGGGTCTCGATGTGCACGATGGCGCAGATCTATCCCGAGGACCGCGGCACGAACTACGCCGTCCGCCAAGGCCGCGAGGTCGCACGGCACCTGATGGCCGCACCCGCAGCCGCCGACCGGCGTCATCGCATCGTGCGCATCTCTTGGACCTCGCCGTCAACACAAAGCCATCCCTCCGCCCAACCGCTGCCGGGCTTGCCGGCCATGCCGCAGACGTAACCCCCTGCCACGGACCGCGAGGTTTCCTATGCTCGCTCACCGAAAAAGAAGAGCCCCGCGAGGGGCGATGGAAGCTTGCTCCACAGCGCCCCGGGTGTGCGACGGCCACACCGTGCATAGCCCTCAAAGAGGACGATAGACGCTTCTTCTGTCGCCTCTGGGCTTTCCTTCGGCGCCTAATCCTTCGGCGGGATCATGTCGGCGAGTAGCACGTCGTCGAGCACCTTGCCCAACAGGAAGTGCTTGCGGTCCGGGTACCACAACACCCGCCGGCCGTCGTGCTCGGTGAGGCTCGTGTACGTCGCGATCTCCGCCGTGCCCTTGGGGCCGACCGGCACGCCGTCGGTATCGAGAATCTGCTTGGGCGGGCTGAACCAAATCGGCTGATGGGCGTTGGGCCGGAACGCCCCGATCGCGATGAAGGCCGGGTTCCGCACGAAGTTCAGGTGATTCGTCTTCCACTTCTTCTCGCGCTGGTTGTGCTTGCCGACGTGGCCGTCGTTGTTGTGGAACAGGAGCAGATAGCGGCCGTCCCTCAGCTTGTAGATCGGGCAGGGCGCGAGCGGGTGCTTGACCGGCTCGCCGCCGTCACGATAGCGAAGGACCTCGACGGGCCGCCATGTCCCGCCGTCGTCGGCCGAGACGGAGTAGTGGATCGTTCCCGTCCACGCCCGCATGACGCAGAAGAGGCGCTTGTCCGGCAGCAGCACGAGGCTCGGCTCCTGAAGCGCCGACCAATCGTGGTTCGGGTGCTTGACCTCCAGGCCGTTGGGGTCCTCCGGCAGCCAGGTGATCTCGAGGTCCTTGGGCTCGGGGCCTTCGTCGAGGTTCTCGAACCGCATGAACTGGCAGCGGCTTTCGGTGGCCCACCAGCCCCACTTGCGCATCTCCTTGTTTCGGGCGGGGCTGGTGCACTGCGTGTAGCCGGCGATCCATCGGCCCTTGCTGTCGCGGATGGGCAGCTGCCAGACGATCCAGTGCTTGGGCACGTTGGGGTCAGGGTGGTCGAATTGGTTTCGGGGCATGGGGATGTCGGCGCGCGGCTGCCAGGTGTGGCCGTTGTCGTCGCTGATCATGCAGCCCATCGCACCGCACCCTTGGGGGTCGCCGTCGGTGAGATCGGTCTGTTTGGTGTAGAACAGATAGATGCGGCCGGTCTTGGCGACGACGGGGACGGGCCAGCTCGCCTGTCCGCCTTTGTTGCCGGGCTTGCAGCCGACGATGAGCTTGGGCTCGGACCACGTCTTGCCGTCGGGGCTTCGGGCGATGACGGCGCGGTTGTCGCCGCGGCCCTCGCAGGAGCTCTGGTTCCACGTCGCGAGCAGCTCGTCGCTCTTGGGCGCCTCGAAGACGAGGAAGTGCTCGTTGTCGCCGTCGGCGTTGCCCTTGGGCAGGTAGACAACGACGTCGGGCTTGCTCCGCTTCCACTCCTGGGCCATGTGTCGCGGGTCCTTCTTGGCGGAAGCCGCAAGGCACAGTGCGGGGAGGATCCCGCCGAGCAGAATCGCTCTTGGGAGAAAGGCGCTATGCGCCAGGTTGTCCAAGTGCTCCACATGACAAGCCGGCTTAGATGTCTTGCAGCGCTTCATCGCCATCACACGGTCTCCTGATTGACCATCAACCGGAATCGGCGCCTCTCGGTTGAGGTGCGCGGTGCCCTCGTTCTTTGACCTCATCTTGTCGTGGACTGCATCGTCCCATTCAGAGCCGGCCTTTCCTTAGGCCGGTCAATACGACTCGTGAAGGGACGAAGACCGGGCCGAGGACGGCTCGGCTCTGAAAACAGCGTATCTATCTTCCGCTGATCCGCTCCATGTCACCCTTCACGCCTTCCGACACAACTACATGGTGCTTTGTCTCGGAGCCAAAGCGGCGACAAGCCTTCTCTTTCAATGCTTCGAAGGCCTGGGTAGCCGCATCCTCACTCCGTATGGGCGCGATGTGCCACCGCT
>CAZKCX010000114.1:0-9841 GCA_964550865.1 uncultured Planctomycetales bacterium | reverse complement strand
CTGCTGCGCAGTGTTCATCGCAGTTCGATAGCTAAGCGCTACGCCCCCAGCGGCGAATTCGTGTCCCCCACCGCTAAAGCGGTGGGCACCCCGACAATGCTTCGAAGGCTTGGGTTGCCGCATCCTCACTCCGTATGGGCGCGATGTGCCACCGCTCTGCTGCGCAGTGTTCATCGCAGTTCGATAGCTAAGCGCTACGCCCCCAGCGGCGGATTCGTGTCCCCCACCGCTAAAGCGATGGGCCACCCAAAGGCGGTGGGCCATCCGGCCCTGCTGACGCAGCAGTGGCTCCCAGCGAAGCTGCTTCTCCTGATCCCAGGTCCCGGATCTCGGGTCCCTGCTGTTCAGTCGCCGCCCTTCATACTGCCGCGGATGGCTCCATCACCTCACCCACACGTCACATCACCCGGCCCGGGAGAAACAGCGTGATGGACGGCACGAACGTAATGAGCAGCAGGCAGATCACCAACACCACGAAGAACGGCCACAGGTCGCGCAAGATCGTCTGCATCTTGATGCCCGAGACGCCCGTGATCACGTACAACAGCATCCCTACCGGCGGCGTGAGCAACCCGATCATGATGTTGAGCTGAAAGACCACACCGAAGTGGATGACGTCGACGTCGTACTTGTGCAACAGCGGCAGCAGCAACGGCGTCAGGATGATCATGATGCTGCCGCCCTCCATGAAGCAGCCCAGCAGGATGATCACGCCGTTGAGGATCAGCAGGAACACCCAGGCGTGCTCCGTGATCCGATCGAAACCGCTCAGGAGCATGTCGGGTGCCCGCTCGCGCGTGAGGACGAACCCGAACGCCTGCGCGCACGCGATGACGAACATGATGATGGCCGTCTGCTTGGCCGTCTTGGCGAGGATTCGCGGGATGTCGACGAGTCGGATCTCGCGATAGACACACACGCCGACGAAGAATCCGTAGAGGACGGCGATCACGCCCGCCTCGGTCGGCGTGACGATCCCACCCAGGATGCCGCCGAGGATGATGATCGGCATGAGCAGCGCCCACGAGGCGTCCCACAGCGACGAGAGGAACTTGCGCAGGCTCGTCCGCTCGCCGCGAGGGAGGTTCTGACGCCTGGCGACGACGTAGCACACGACCATCATGTAGGCGCCCATGATGAAGCCGGGGATCGCGCCGGCCGCGAAGAGCTTGCCCACCGAGCAGTTCGCCAGGGACGCATAAATCAAGAAGCCCACGCTCGGCGGGATGATCGGTCCGATCGTCGCGGCGGCGGCGTTGACGGCCGCGGAGAAGCCCGGTCGATAGCCCGCCTTGACCATGCTCGGCACCATGACCGAGCCGACGGCGGCCGCATCGGCGATGGCCGCCCCGGACACGCCCGCCATGATCATGTTGACCACGATGACGACGTAGCTCAGCCCGCCGCGGATGCTGCCGATGACGGCCTCGGCGAAGCGGACCAGGCGACGCGTCACGCCGCCGGCGTTCATCAGCTCCCCCGCCAAGAGAAAGAACGGGACCGCCAGGAGGATGAAGGAGTTCGCGCCGCCGGCGATCAGGCGCGGGATGTAGACGTTGCTGACCTCCGGCCAGAAGAGCACGATGTACCCGGCCGAGACGATCGCCATCGCGAACGCCACCGGCATGCCGATGACCAGGAGCAAGATGAGGACGAGGAGGAATCCGAGCATCCGCGATCAGGCCCCCTCCTTGCCTTCGCGTCCGGGCTTCGCGGCACGGATCACCGCGAGGACCCGACGGGCGGTGTAGTAGGCGGCCATCAGGCACGCGACCGGGAGGGCGGCGTAGTAGACGTAGTTCTCGGGCAGTCGCAGGGCGGGGCTGGGTGTGCCCGATGTCTGCCGGACGAGCTGGAATCCCCAGACGATCATCGCCAGCAAGAAGCCGAAGACCAGCAGGCCCACAAGGGCCGCCAGCACCTTCGCAACGCGCTCCGGCAGGCGCGTGACGAGCATGTCGATCCGAATGTGTATCCCGTCGCGGACGGCGAGGGCGGCGCCGAGGAACGTGATCCACACGAACAGGTAGCGGCTCAGCTCCTCGCTCCACGTCAACGAGCTGTTGAGGACGTAGCGAAACACGACCTGGGCGGCGACGATGAGGATCGTCGCGCCGAAGACGATCGCGAGGACGTAGTCCGCAGGGGAGAGTCGGTCGGGGTCGGGAGTGCCGTTCATCTCCATTCCTCGCACGTTACACCTGCAAACGCGCTTTCCATTTGAGTCTGGGCATTACGTCTTTCGCGTCTACAGAGCCGGGCTGGCCCCCGCGGCGCAGCCTTGGCGAAGACGGGTCCTCAGGCCGGTGGACGCACATAGTGCAAGGGCTCTGACCGGGCCGAGGACGGCCCGGCTCTGTAGACGCGGTCCTGCATACCTGCCCGGCTCTGTGTACGAACCCGCTCAGAAGAGCACCGGTGCACCGTGCACCGGTTGAGAGACCTCGCCCTGGCAAGCGCGACGCTCACTTCGTCTCCTGGATCCGCGCGAACAGGCCTTTGCCCCAGCGCCCTTCGAACCTCTTGGGAAGCTCCTTGAGCACGGGCTCGCGGAAGGCCTGTTTGTCGACCGGGACAAACTCCATGCCCTCTTCCTTAAGCTTCTTGACGTAGTCGGCCTCGAACTCGTGCATGAGCTTGGTCTGGTAGGTACCGGCCTCCTCGGCGGCCTCCTCGATGGCCTTGCGCTGGTCCGGGGGGATGGTCTTGAGCAGGGCTTCGCTCGCCATCAGCATGTAGGTGCCCAGCAGGTGCTGGGTCTCCATGCAGTACTTCTGGACCTCGTGGAAGCTATCCGTGTAGATCACCTCGAGCGGATTCTCCTGTCCCTCGACGATGCCCTGCTTCAGGGCGGTCCAGATCTCCGTGTACGTAATCGGCGTGGTGTTCGCCCCGAGGATCCGCCACGCCTCGATGTACGTCGGCAGCTCGGGCACGCGAAGCTTCATCCCCTTAAGATCGGCGGGTTGGGTGATCTTCTTGTTGGCGGTCAGATAGCGGGGACCGCGAGGCCACCAATCGAGGATGCGAATGCCCTTGGCCTTGACGAGTGCGACCTCTGCCTGCTTTCCGATCGGACCGTTGACGACGTGATCGAGGTGCTCGTAATCGCGAAACACGAAGGGGGCCTCGAGGACCTCGTATTCCGGGATGTACGAGGCGACCGAAGCCAGTCCGCTCAAGACAAGGTCCACGCTGCCGAAGGTCAGGCCCTCGGCCAGCTCGCGGTCCTTGCCGAGCTTGCCGCTGTCGTAGATCTTGATGCGAAGGACACCGCCCGTCTTGGTCTCCACGAGCTCGGCGAATTTCTTGGCGCCCTCGTGGACCGCACCGATCGGCTTCATGACGTAGCCGAGCTTCAGCTCGCGGGTGCCCGCGTTCTCGGGCGTCTTCGTGTCGCACCCGGTCAACACGGTGATTGCCGTAATGAGGATGCAAACGGCGCCCGCAATTCTGCTGTGGGCTCTGAGCGCGGGCATCACGGAATCGGAGCGATGAGGGGAGCCGGCTTCGCGACGCTTCGCGGAGACAGCAAGGCCGACTCGGCTCGTCCGGTCAGCGGCCCGTGCTCTGCAGGCCGTCAGAGACGTTGGGAGTCTAGGACCCTTCCTGTTCCGCGACGCGTTTGGGATGTTCGCATCCATGATCGTCCTTTCTTTCGCGGGCAACCGGATCGTGCGTGGGCATCCACTGTAGACAAGCGGACGGTTTCTGCAAGGCATACGGTACACACCGCATGGACCACAATGACGCTCCGCACGAGAGTCCTTCGGTCCGTTGGCCCTCCTGGGAACTGCCGAACCCCTGTCGACGCCGGTTAGGGGTGCATCTCGATTTCAATTGCACGAGCATCCCCGTGCCGATGCTGCGTATCCCTTGCCCGAGCCGCAGCATTCATGCTGCGCGGAGATGGACCGCGCGAGAGGAATCTCCCGGCTCGGGCAGTCCGCGCCCTCCACGGCATCCCTGCAACGATCCCTTCGACGCACCCGCCGGTTAGTGCACGCCAACATTTGGGTTGACGCGGCACTGCTGGCTCGGTATACTGCCGATTCTCTGTATGTAGACCGCAACGCGCCCGCTGTGCACTCCAGCGAGCGGACTAGGACGCGGGGATATTTGAGGGTGTTACGGTACTCTAGATACTAAGGAAGGGGCACCATGGCTGAAGATCAATCGAATGTGATCAGTTCTCTGCTGGCCGAAAAGCGGAAGTTCCCGCCCCCCGCGGAAGTCTCCAAGATGGCTCATATCAAGAGCTTCGACGAATACCAGCAGATGTACGACCGCTCCATCAACGATCCGGACGGCTTCTGGCTCGAGCAGGCCGAGCTGCTCGACTGGTTCAAGAAGCCCACAAAGGCACGCGAGTTCACGTGGGATTCCGACGGCAACAACATCAAGCACACGTGGTTCGCCGACGGCGAGCTCAACGTCAGCGTCAACTGCCTCGATCGGCACCTGGAGAAGCGCGGCGACAAGGTGGCCCTCATCTGGCAGGGCGAGCCCGAGGACGACGCCTCGAAGTACACCTACAAGCAGCTCCACGAAGACGTCTGCAAGTTCGCCAACGTCTTGAAGGCCAAGGGCGTCAAGAAGGGCGATCGGGTCTGCATCTATCTGCCGATGATCATTGAGCTGCCGATCGTCATGCTGGCCTGCACGCGGATCGGCGCGATTCACTCGATCGTGTTCGGCGGCTTCAGTGCCGACAGCCTCAAGGACCGCATCCTGGACAGTGAGTGCAAGGTCCTGATCACCAGTAACACCTCGCTACGCAGCGGCAAGCAGATCCCCCTGAAGACCATCGCCGACGAAGCCCTGAAAAGCTGCCCCAGCATCGAGTGCGCCATCGTCGTCAAGCGGACCGATGACGGCTGCGAGATGAAGGACGGTCGCGACACCTGGTATCACGACGAGATGGCCAAGGTGGACGCCAACTGCGAGCCGGAGAAGATCAACGCGGAAGACCCGCTCTTCATCCTCTACACCTCCGGCAGCACGGGCAAGCCCAAGGGCGTGCTCCACACCACCGGCGGGTACCTCCTCTACACCATGCTGACGCACAAGTACATCTTCGATTACCACGAGGATGACATCTACTGGTGCACGGCCGACATCGGCTGGGTCACCGGCCACAGCTACATCGTCTACGGACCGCTGGCCCATGGTGCGACCAGCCTGATGTTCGAGGGCGTGCCGACCTATCCGGACGCCGGTCGGTTCTGGCAGATCTGCGCCAAGTACAACGTCAACCAGTTCTACACCGCTCCGACGGCGATCCGCGCCCTGATGCGGCTCGGCGAGGAGTGGCCGAACAAGCACGACCTCTCCAGCCTGCGGATCCTGGGCTCGGTCGGCGAGCCGATCAATCCGGAGGCGTGGATGTGGTACCACGTGAACATCGGCAAGGAGAAATGCCCGATCGTCGATACGTGGTGGCAGACCGAGACGGGCGGCATTCTGATTACGCCGCTGCCGGGCGCGCACACGCTGAAGCCGGGCAGCGCCTCGCGACCGTTCTTCGGCGTCGAGCCGACCGTCATCCGGGATGACGGGAGCGAGTGCGATCGCAACGAAGGCGGCAAGCTCTGCATCAAGACGCCGTGGCCGAGCATGATGCGAACGCTGTACGGCGATCATGATCGGTTCATCGAGACCTACTTCAAGATGTTCAAGGACCTGTATTTCACCGGCGACGGCTGCCGGATCGACGAGGACGGCGACTACTGGCTGATGGGCCGGATCGACGACGTCGTCAACGTCAGCGGGCACCGGATCGGCACGGCCGAGGTGGAGAGCGCCCTGGTCAGCCACGACAAGGTCAGCGAGGCCGCCGTGGTGGCGATGCCCCACGACGTCAAGGGCCAAGGTCTCTACGCCTACGTCACCCTCCAGGACGGCGTTCCCGAAAGCGACGACCTGAAGAAGGAATTGGTAGCGCACGTCTCCAAGGAGATCGGCCCGATCGCCAAGCCGGACAAGGTCCAGTTCGCCAACGCCCTGCCGAAGACCCGAAGCGGTAAGATCATGCGGCGTATCCTTCGCAAGATCGCCGAGAACGAGACGGGCAACCTCGGCGACGTGACGACGCTGGCCGACCCCGGCGTGGTCGACGAGCTGATCGCCGGTCGGCAGGCGTAGGTCGGAGACAGACGACAATCGATCCGCACGGATCGTGACAGCTTCCTAACCAAGGCAATCAGCCCCGCTCGGGCTTACCTCCCGATGTGGGGCTGATTTCTTGCGCGGGCTCCGCGGCGAGCCACGTCTGCTGCAGACATCCGTCCGCACGGCGCGGTATGCTGCTTGCCGAGCGCCTCGACGCCGGCATGGATTGTGCCGAACAACGGCCTAGAGCGCGGACGTCGACGGGAGAATGCCATGTATCCATCCCTCACGATTGCGAATCACTGGCCGGTCCTTGCGATCGCTGTCGGAATGCTTCTGCTCCAGTCGTCTTATGTCATCGGCGCCGGGGACAAGTCCGTTGCCTTCCGCAACGATGCTCACTGGGCCGCCCGCTTCAACCCGCAGCGGTCAACGCTCGATCTCGAACACACCCCCACCCGAGCGCGAATCGCCGGCACGCTTTCCTTCATCCGACACGGAGAAGAGGGGCCGGAAACGTGGTCCGTGGTGGCCTCGCGCGATTCGGTCGAGCAGCGGTTGGCCTTGCTCGATACGCAGGGGAACGTCCAGGGCTACGCCAGCGTCAGCGGCTCGGGGGACGAGCTGCGTATCCATGTGGCGCATCGATCGGCGCAGAACTACCCGGGCGAGCTGGTCTTCCGCGGCGTGGCGACGTTGGGCAAGCAGACCTTTGCCTGCCGCACGAGGGCACCGGACACCACCCGCGTGGTCCAGATGGCCGCGGGTCCGGCCGATAGCCGCCTGAACGACTCGCTCTTCGACATCCCAACCGACACCGCCGTGCGTCTTGGCGGCCAACGGGTGCGCATCAAGACCCAAGCACCCCTCGTCGTCACGCCGAAGTTCGACGTCGAGATGGCGGCCACCATCCACGACGCCGCGCATTCGTCGCTGGTGTTCGACGTAATGCGCGACTACTACCGCTCGCGATACGTGCCGTACTACACGCCGGTCGACAAGGAGCGCTGTCCGTCGCCGCCGACGGGCTGGATGTCGTGGAACGTCTACTTCGACACGGCGGATGAGGAGGACAACCTCGCCGAGGCCCGGATCGGGAAGCAATACCTCCAGCCCTTCGGTATGGAGATCTGGCACATCGAGTCGTGGCAGGACAACTCCGACAAGCTCCCGGTGAGCAAGTTCCACAACCTCACGTTGCGGCCGAACCCGCGACAGTTTGCCCACGGGATGAAGTGGCTGGCCGACGAGATCCGGAAGTTCGGATTCAAGCCCGGCATCTGGACCGTGCCGTTCGGCACCGGCGACTCGGCGTTCTACGAGGAGCACAAAGCGTGGTTCCTGCACCATCCGGACGGGACGCCGATGCGGAACTGGAACGGCCTGTACGTCCTCGATCCCTCGCAAGAGGTCGTCCGCCGGCACATGGAGGACACGCATCGCGTGATGTCCAAGGAGTGGGGCTACGAGTACTTCAAGATCGACGGCATGTCGGGCCGTCATCACAGCTACTCCGCGCACTTCTACGAGCGCGACGAGGTGCGAGCGGCCTTCAAGCAAGAGTGCGAGGACCCGTTCCGTCTCTGCGTGGAGGCCTTGCGACGAGGGATCGGCGCCGATCGGATCTGGCTCGCCTGCCAGGGGCACTATACGGGTCCGGAGGCGAGGTACGCCGACGCCGGACGCCTCGGGGCCGACATCGTCCACGCCCCTAAGCCGCCCAACTGGCACAACTACCTCAACCAAGCGCGGTGCACCTTGAACCAGCTCTTCGTCAACAACATCGTCTGGTATGGTGATCCGGACACGCTGTTGGTCGGCCAGGGGCTACCGATGGACATGGTTCGTCTGGCCACGACCGTGGTGGGGCTTCCGGGTCAGATGATGTTCGCCGGCGATCGGCTCGGCGAGCTCCCCCCGGAGCGCATGCGCTTGCTGCAACAGGTCCTACCGGTCTGCGACGTCAGGCCGTTGGACCTCTTCCCCATCTACGAGATGCTCCCCGTATGGGACTTGAAGGTCCGGCGCCCGTTCGCCGATTGGGACGTGGTCTCGCTCTTCAACTGGGACGAGGAGGCAGAAGAGTTCGGCCTGGCTTTTGCGGAGCTCGGCCTGCGGCCGGATCGAGAGTACCTCGTGTACGACTTCTGGAACCAGGCGTTTCGGGGTCGGCATCGGGAACGCTACATCTCTGCGGTGCCGGGGAGTGGCAACGTCTTGCTCGCCGTTCATCCCGCGCAACATCGACCGCAGTTCCTCTCGACCGATCGACATATCACGCAAGGGGCGGTGAGCGTCGAGGATGTATCGTGGGACGGCGCCAAGAAGGCCCTGACGTGCCGGGTCCGCTTGGTGGGAACGTTCCCCTCGAAGCTGGTCTTCTTCGCGCCGGAGCCGTATGAACTGAAGACCCTCCACACGGACGACGCCGAGGTCGTCTCCCACGAGACCTTGCCCGACCGAACGATCGTGGCGACGGTCCGACGGGACGAGACCGGCACGGCCTTCTTGCACCTGCGCTTCTGAGCCGGGACGATCCCAGGTCGACGCCGCACGGAGTGGACGCGCGATCTCAAGACTGCTGCCACAAAGCCAATCGACGCCGTCCGGCGGGCGTGGCCGCGCCACCCTTCAAAGCAAATGTTTGCACTCCAATGTCTTAGATAGTCGCTGCCGCGGCGCCAGAGGCCTGGCGTTCCCGTCGCCTACAGGGATTCCTTCGGGCGACGGCAGCGCGAAGGTCCGGGGAAGAACCGGCCTCGGCGGCGCATCCAATGGGTTGATTCGTACGCGCGGTACCGTCTGTCCAAGGACCCCAATTGTCTCCGTAGGATGGCAAGAGCAACACCCGCAATCTCAGAGGAGGCCTCCCATGACACTCGTCGCTTCGACCATGTTGGATCTCGGCACGCAGGCCCCCCATTTTGAGCTTGAGGACGTGGTGACCGGCCAGAAGATCACGCCGGACAAGGCCGCGAAGTCGAAGGGCCTGCTCGTGATGTTCATCTGCAAGCATTGCCCGTACGTCAAGCACGTGGAGCAGGAGCTGGCTCGAATCGGCCACGACTACGCCGACAAGGACATCGGCATCGTCGCGATCAGCTCGAACGATTCAAAGAACTACCCAGAGGACGCCCCGGAGCAGCTCAAGGCGCAGGCCAAGCAGGTCGGGTTCAACTTCCCCTATTGCTTCGATGAAACGCAGGAGGTTGCGAAGGCCTATACGGCCGCTTGCACGCCGGACCTGTTCCTCTTCGACGGAGATTTGAAGCTCGTCTATCGCGGCCAGCTCGATGATTCCCGGCCCGGCAACGACAAGCCCGTTACGGGGAAGGACCTTCGCGCGGCGATCGACGCCTTACTCAGCGCAAAGAAGATCGACGAAGACCAGAAGCCCAGCGCCGGCTGCAACATCAAATGGAAGAGCGGGAACGAACCGCCGTACTACGGCGGGTAGGAAGGAAAGGACTCGTCCAATCACGACAGAGCTTCGATGTCCCCCAATGCCCTTCGGCGGCCACCTCGAGCCCGAATCCTAACCGATTCAGGTTTCCCAACACCCCCGCCGAAGGGCCTTCCTTTGCGCCGAATCCATGACGATCATCCACCCACAAGCGCCGGCGCGATCGCGGGCCATACATAACGGATGGCGATGAAGACCAACGTCAGCCCGACGACGGTCCGGATCACGAGAGACGGAACATAGCGCTGAAGCACCGCGCCGACGTAG
>CAZKCX010000113.1:0-12992 GCA_964550865.1 uncultured Planctomycetales bacterium | reverse complement strand
GACGCGCATCAAGCCGCAGTGGTCCCGGCCGACGGACATGTGGGTCCGCGCCATGGTGCTCGGTGAGGACAAGCTGATCCTGGCCGGCTCGGATGATCCCATGGAGGCCGGGAAGGAGCATGACTGCCCCTTCGCCTCCCAGGCGAAGGGCGTTCTCCGCATTGTTTCCCCCAAGGACGGGGCGGAGCTGTCTACGTGCGAGCTGAGCGCGCCGCCGACGTGGGACGCGATGGCCGCCGCGCGCGGTCGTCTCTACCTCGCCACGACCGACGGAAGGCTCACCTGCCTGCGGGGCAAATAGCCGAGGGGCCTTCGTAGCACGGCCATCTTGGACGTGGGTTCTCATAGCGCGATCCACGCCAGGCGAGGTCACGGGGGCTTGCCGCGGCGAAGTCCTGTCCTCGACCCTGTGTTCGAACCGGAGGCTCAGACCCGAAGGGAGCCTGCCGAAAGGCGAAGCGCAGCAAAGACGAGATGAGCGTGCTCGTACCGCGTTTCACAAGTTGTGCGACTATGGACAGGGCAACGCATGCCACGGTTGCTGCTCGAGCCGCGGCATTCATGCCGCGCGGCCGCGCCGGATGAATCCGGCGGGTCGACTCAGCTCGCCACAAGCGGCTCGGGCGGGTAGTCGTGATACTTCTGAAATGCAGTACTGGGGATTGGGTTTCACGCCTCTGAATTCGCGCTTCCCACCGCTGGAACCGGTGGGCCACCCAGGTGTTGTTGCTTCCACACCGCGGTCCCGGTGCCGGATCCTAAGTCCCTGTCGTTCACGACCCCGACCCGTGAACCCCGAATCCCGCCCCCGAAGATGGAGCCCGGAGCCGCGCCGCACGCTTACCACGTATCGTAGAAGAGCATCGTCAGCGAGGCGGAGTCGTAGAACAGGTGGGCGACGATCGGCGTGAGGAGATCGCGTCGCCAGATCATCCACAGCCCCAGCAGAATGCCGGGGACAAGGATCATCACCACGGCGACCCAGCCCACGCGGAAGTGCAGACCCGCGAAGGCGGCGGCCGAGAGCAACACCGCCAGCGTCCACGAGCCCGTCAACGCTCGGAGCCTCGTCAGGAGGTAGCCCCGGAAGAGCAGCTCCTCGCCGATCGCCACGACCAGCGACAGCAGCGGCACGCCGATCATCGTGAGCTTCGGCAGGCGTGATAGATTGCTGTCCCGCGTGTTTCGAACGAGGTCCAGCGTGGCGGGCCATACCGCGTGGAGCGCGGAGAAGACACCGTAAATCGCGGCCAACACCGTCACGCTGGCCACGATGCCCCAGAGGATGGCGGCGATGGGGCGATCTCTACGGAGCCCGAGGCTGGCGAACGACTGGTCGTGCCTCCGCACGACAACGAGCAGCAGCGCAAGCAGGAGCGCGGCGAGGATCGTACGCCCGACGATGAAGACCCATTGGTTGGGCGGCTCGCCGACGCCGGCGGCCCCGAAGAGGACCCGGCCGCCGTAGTCGAGCCCCGTCATACAGCCGACGTATGCCCCGGCGACGAGGACGATCTCGGGCACGAGCGAGCGAGCCGATTGATCCACGACGAGCGGATCCACGTGTCGCGGAGGCGGAGAACTGGAATACGGCAGTACGTTCGATGGCGTCGTCAAATCGACCTCCGCGGGGTTCTATGCGGTGACGCGCTTGCCGGCCGGCCCGTACCAGATCCGTGCGGCCAACGACGTGATATCGTGTTGGATCATGTAGAACGACGGCACGACGACCAGCGTGAGTAGGGTCGCGAACATCAGTCCGAAGCAGATCGTAACCGCCATCGGGATCAGGAACTTGGCCTGGAAGCTCGTCTCGAGCACGAGGGGGGCCAGGCCGAGTACCGTAGTCAACGTCGTCAGCAAGATGGCCCGAAGGCGGCGCTTCCCGCCGTAGATGACGGCTTCGAAGGGCTCCATGCCCGATTCGCGGGCCTTGTTGACGAGATTGATGAGCACGAGCGCATCGTTCACGGCGATGCCGGCCAGCGCGACGAATCCGATCTTGCTGATGATCGTCAGGTCGTAGCCCATGATGTAGTGGCCCACGATGACGCCGATCATCGCCAGCGGCAGCGAGACCATGACGATGAGCGGTTGGACGTAGCTTCTGAACAGCCACGCCAGGATGGTGTAGATGATGGCCACCGCCACCAGGGCCGCCCGGGTCAGGCTTTGCATGCTCCGCGTCATCTCCCGGCGGCGCCCCTTGGCCTGGATCTTGACGCCCGGGTTTGCGGCCTCGAGGGCGACGAAGCCCTTCATGAGGTCGTCGGTGACCTCGTCGGGGTTGGCGACTTCGTCGTTGGCGTCGGCGGTGACGTTGACGACGCGCCGACCGTCGGTACGGCGGATCGTGGCGTAGCCGCTGCCGTACTGAAAACGTGCGACCTCGCCGAAGGGAACCAACTCGCCCATGGGCGTGGCGATGCGCATCTCCTCGAGATCGTAGATGCGTTGCCGATGCTCCTCGGGATACCGGACCATGATCTTGACGTCCTCGCGATCGCGAACGAGGACCTTGGCCTCCAGGCCGTAGAACGCGCCGCGGACCTGCACGGCGAGCGCTTCGGTTGTCAGGCCCAGCGCGCGACCCGATTCGAGCAGTTCGATCTGCAGCTCGGGTCGGCCGGCGTCGTAGTCGTCGTTGACGTCGTAGATCCCCTCGTACGTCGCGAGGCGATTCTTGAGCTCCTCGACGACGGGCATGATCTTGGCGTAGTCCTGGCCGGAGACCTCGATCTGGATCGGCGTACCGCCCGGCCCGCCCTGCATCGATTGGAACGACAGCCGCTCAATGCCGGTCAGGCCTTGGCTTCTTCGACGCATATCGCCGAGGATTTGGTCGCTCGTGCGATCGCGCTGCTCCACCTCCACCAGCTCGATCACGAGTTGCCCGATGTGGGCCTGGCTGGCGCTGACGCTGGCGTCGGCCATGCTCAGCGACGCCCCGACCAGCGTCTGCACGGACTTGACCTCCGGCATACTCACGGCGATCTCCTCCAGGCGCCCCAGCATGGCCTCGGTGTCCTCGATCGGCGTCCCGACCGGCATGTCGAGGTTGGCGACGACGGTCTCGGAATCCATCTTGCTGAAGAAGAGGCTCTCGACGCGACCGCCCGCCACCATGCCGATCCCGACGATCAGCAGGGAGAACGCCACCGTCACCGTGACGTAGCGATAGGCGACCGCACGACGAAGAAAACGTTCATACACGCCCAACAGAAGCTGCTGCACGAGGACGTATTGCGCGTGCCGCACCGGCTCGACCAGCCGGTCCAGGATGGACTGCCGCCTGGCGATCGGCGAGCCGTCGTCCTGTTTGCGCATGGGCTTGAGAAACTCCGAGAGATGGGAGGGGAGGATGATCAGCGCCTCGACAAGGCTGACGAGCAACGCACACGTCACCACGATGGGCAGGATCGACAGGAAGTGCCCGATCTGCCCCTCGATCATCGACAGCGGCAAGAACGCGGCGATGGTCGTCGCGACCGTGGCCACCACCGGCCAACCCACCTCCGAGCCACCGTCGATGGCCGCCTCGCGCGGGCTCAGCCCCTCTTCGACCTTGGCGTAGACGTTTTCGCCGATGACGATCGCATCGTCGACGATCAACCCCAGCACGACGATCAGACCGAACATGCTGATCATGCTGAGCGTCGAGCCGACGTACTGGAGAAACAGGATCGTGCCGAAGATGCTGGCCATCAGTCCCATGGCGATCCACACCGCGCTGCGCCAGTTCAAGAAGAACAGCAGGGAGAGGAACACGAACGTCAGGCCGTACGATCCGTTCCGCTTGAGCAGGTCGAGCCGTCCCTCGATGAGCCGGGCCAGGTTGGTGTGGGTGTCGCTGTTGACATAGGGGGGGAAGGGGTCGGCGTAGGCGTCCTTGTAGATCTTGTGCAGGACCGACTCGCCGCCGGTCAGGACCTTGAGGCGCTCGGTCCATTCCCAATCCATCGGCTTGCGCGTCTTGCCGGCCAGGAAGGCCTTGATCTTGTTGCTGATGTCGATCGCGTCCTGCTCGGGCGTCTTGTAGGCCATCACCGTTACAGAGGGCTTGCCGTTGTAGTTCTCCTTCAGGTCGGCGTCCTCGAATCCGTCGATGACCCGCGCCACCTGATGCAGATAGACCACACGACCGGTCGGGTCGGACGTGACGATGATCTTCCCGATGGCCTCGGCCTGGTCGCGCTCGCCCAGGGTTCGCACCGCCACATCGGCGCCTTCGGTCTTGACCACGCCACCGGGCAGGTCCATATTCGCGCGGCGGATCGCCTCGGCGATCTGCGGGAAAGAAAGCCCGTACTTCAGCAGCTTGTCGGGCTTGACCTCGACGATGATCTCATCGTTCCGCGTGCCCGAGAGCGTCACATCCGTGATGCCCGGCAGGTCGAGGATGTCGTCGCGCAGCTTCTTGCCGAGCCGCTTGAGGGTCTTCTCCTCGATGTCGCCGAACAGGCTCACGCCGATCACGGGCAGGCGCGGCTTGAACTCGAAGATGCGGGACTCCTCCGCCTCCTCGGGCAGGTCCTGGATGGCGTCGACGGAGCTCTTGACGTCGTTGAGCGCCACGCTGATGTCGTCGACCGTCTCGAGGAGCTCGATGCGGACCGTGCTCAGCCCCTCGACGATCTGGCTCTCGTAGGTGTCGACGCCGTCGACCTCGCGGATCTCCTCCTCGATCTTGATCGTGATGCCCTTCTCGATTTCGGCGGGCGTCGCTCCGGGATAGACCGTGGCCACCTGGATCACGTTCGGGCGATATTCCGGAAACATCTCGCGGGTGATGGTCATGGCGCTGTAGCCGCCGAGCGCAAGCAGCGCGACCATGATGAGGTTGACGAGAACGGGGTTGCCTACACTGAAGGTTAGGAGGGACTTCATCAGGTGACGTTCCGCGTCTTGCTCGGCGTTTCCGGACTGTGGCGTCTCGCCATCAAACGATGCGAGGACCGCCTCCCCAACCGGTTCGAACCCGCGTCATCCGACCGCCGTCGACCACCGCCGTAGGCTACCGGAGTCCGTTTCCCTTCGGTGCCTCGCCGACGGGGCGGGTGGTTGCGGCGTTGGCTTTCCTGCCGTTCGCCAGTTTCTGCTCTGGGGGGTGGACGTCGACGGGCGCGCCGTCATGCAGGCTGGCCAGATTCGTCAGAATGACCTTCTCACCGGGCTCGAGGCCCGTCTCGATCACCGCGACATCCCGCAAGGCGCACGTCAACGTGACGGGTTTCTTGCGCGCCAGGCCCTGCTCGGCCACGAAGACGGCCCCCTCGCGGATGGCCCCGCGGGGCACGACGATCGCTTCCGAATGAACGGGCCCTTCCACCTCCGCCCGGATGAACAGCCCCGGCAGCAAGGGTCGGCTTTGCTTCGTGTTGTCCACCACGACGTAGGCCGTGAAGGTCCGGCTCCGTTCGTCGGCGGCCGGGCCGATCCGCTCGATGACACCCGACCACTGCTCCCCCGGCATGCTTTCGACGAAGAGACGGCAACGATTGCCGATCTTGATCTTGGCCGCGCAGCTCGCGGGTAGCTCGATGGGGACCTCAATGCGATCGAGCTTCAGCACGGTGAGCAGGGGCTGACCCGAACGGACCGTTTCGCCGATCTCGACCTGGCGCTTGTGCACCCGCCCATCGAACGGCGCGAGAATGCGGCATCGATCGAGGTGGAGCTTGGCGAGGCTTTCCTCCGCCCGGTGCGCGGCGATGGAGGCCTCGGCCTGCTCTCGCCGCGGCTCCAGGAGCGCCAGCTTCGTCTCGAGGTTCTCCAGCTCGCGCTGGACCCGCAGCACGGAAGACCGTGCGAGGTCCCACTCGCGTTTGGCCGCCACCTTCTTCTTGTAGAGCCGATCCACCCGGCTGTACTCGTCTTGGGCGATTCCGAGCTCCTGCTTGGCGTTCTGAATCAGACGCTCGAGGTTGCCTCGCTCGAGCTTGAGCTGCTTGAGGACGGCCTCGTCCGCCTTGATGAGGTTTCGGGCTCGCTCGAGTTGGTGGCGGTAGTCGGCCTCTTCGATGCGAATCAGGAGCTGGCCTTGCTGGATCTCCGAACCGTCTTCCAGGCCTTTGGCGACCTCCACCACCTCTCCGTTGACTTGGGCGCTGAGGGTGGACGTCTGGTCCGGTCTGGCGGTTCCGTATCCCACGAGCGACTCCTGCACGCGCTGCGTGGCGACAGGCGTCGCTTGAACGCGCGTGGCCTGATCCTCGACCTCCCGGCGGACCGGGGGCGGGGCGGTGCTGATCAGCAGATGGGCGATTCCGGCGCCACCCGCGGTGACCAGCGCCATGAGTGGCAATGAGATAAGGACTTTCCGCAGCATCGTGTCCGCTTCCCAACCGACACAGAAACCCACCAGATTATAGTGCCGTACTACGGTGCCCGCAAAGTCGTCGGGGTTTCCTTCGGAGGAATCCTCCGGCGGCCGTGCTCGGCTCGGTCTACCCTCGGTCCTCGATCATCACCACGTGCACCACACCGGGCGCGTGCATGCCTGTGACGAGATTCAGCTCGATGTCGGCCGTTTTGCTCGGACCGGTGATGAGCGTATGGTTGGCCTGGATCGGGTTCGATTCGTACCACCCCGCCCAGTCGAGGAGATCGGGTACGACGGTCGACGTCGGCAGGAGGATGATGTGCGCCGGCGGGGCCAGGCCGATGAGCCGACGGCGAGGGGGACCGCTGTCGATCGCGATAGAACCCGTCTCGGCGATGCCGAGCAAACCGGTCGTGATCCCCACGTCGGACTCGAAGCTCGGTCCCAGACCGTTGCCCTCCCGAACGATCGTCAACGGGCAACCCGCCTTCGAGAGGCGGTCGGCCAAGCCCGAGCAGTCGATGAGGCCTTCGTCGGCCATCACCGCGGTCGTCGCGCCGATCCGACGAACGGCCTCCGCCACGGCATCGAGGGCGTCGGTCTTGTCGGATGCTTCGTGCGTGACGACCTTCAGCTCGGCCAGCCGTTGCCGGAAGCGGCCCAGCACGTCGTCGGTTTCGGTTACAAGCCTGGCATGTTCGGCATCCGGACGGCCTTCTGCGGGCGTGACGGTCCGCAGGGCCCGTCGGACACGGTCCAGGAAGACGTCTTCGGGGCACTCCGGCTCCGAGGCATGGGCCTCAGCCCCAGCGTCCGGCGCGGGTGTCCAAGGATCGGCGGAGGCCACTTCGACGTGCGGCCTGCGGTTGTCGTCGTGGGGATGGGCGGTCGGAGCGGCATCGGACTCGCGTTCCCTGAGGGCCGACGAGGACTCCCGCGATGGCATCCGCTCGTCGCGGAGGGACTCGGCCCAGATTCGGTGAAACGGCTTGGCCGCGGGCACCGGCAGATCGCGGACGTCCGTCCACGGATTCCCCGCCGGCGGGACGCGCTCCACCCATCCGCGTTGGCCCTCCCAGGTGAGGGCGAGCTGGCCGAGCCGCCATCCCCACCGATAGAGCGACGGCGTGGTCATGGCCTTCGCCCACGCGGCGAAGGCCATGCGCTGGGAGAGCGGGGCCTCGCCGAGCTCGATCAGGTCCTTCCGCATCAGGATGAGCATTTCGGGTAGCTCGATCCGCACGGGGCAGGCATCGCGGCAGGCATCGCAGAGCGCGCTCATTTGCGGGAAGTCCGCGCGATCGTGGAGCGTCTCGAGCAGCGGCGTGAGCAGCTTGCCGATCGGGCCCGGGTAGACGCTCGCGTAGGCGTGGCCGCCGAGCTTGCGATAGACGGGGCACGCGTTCAGGCAGGCCCCGCACCGGATGCAGCGCAGGAGCTGACGATACTTGCTGCCCAGGACCCGCGAGCGTCCGTTGTCGACGATCACCAGATGGTATTGCTGCGGGCCGTCCGGGTCGTCCGCGTGACGCGGGCCGGACGTCAGATTCGTGAAGACACTCATCCGCTGGCCCGTCGCGCACCGCGCGAGGACCTTCAACAGCACCGCGAGATCCGGCATGCCGTCGATGACCTTCTCCATGCCCATGACGGACACGAGCACGCGGGGGCGAGAGCTTACGAACCGGCCGTTGCCCTCGTTGGTGACCAGAACGACCGAGCCGGTCTGGGCCACCGCGAAGTTCGCGCCCGTGATGCCCATATCGGCCTGACGGAACTTCTCGCGAAGGATCTTGCGCGCGGACCGCGCGAGCGTCTCGGCGTCTTCCGTATACGGCACGCCGAGCTTCTCGTGGAAGAGTGCGGCGATGTCCTTGGCGGTCTTGTGGCAGGCCGGCCCGATGATGTGCGAAGGCGGTTCGCCCGCGAGCTGGATGATGTACTCGCCGAGATCCGTCTCGACGACCTCCAGGCCGCGGGCCTCGAGGTACGGGTTCAGCTCGATCTCCTCGCACATCATGCTCTTGGTCTTGATGGCGAGCCTGCATCGCTCGCGCCGGGCGATGTCGGCGACGATCCGCCGCGCCTGCTCGGCGTCGAGGGCGAAGTGGATCTGCCCGCCGGCGGCGCGGATCTTCTCCGTCAGCGCCGCAAGTCGCTCATCAAGCCGGTCGAGGGCCTGGTCGCGAACCTTGCCTGCCAGCAGCCGGATCGCGGAGGGGTCTCCCAGCTCCGGGACGATCCCCTTGCGGGCATCGTCCTGACGGCGCGTCGCCCGGTCGAGGGCGCGCTGGAGCGCTGTGTTTCGGGAGGCCTGTGTGGTGTCGCGACGGAAACGTTCGTTCAACGGGGGAGCTCCATGCTCGCGGGAAGCCGTCAGACCGCTAGCGCCATCATAGCAGGCCTAGCGCATCGGCGCAAGCAGTGCTCCCCTCGGCATGAGCGCGTCGAACGAGACCTCGCGCGCCTTCAGGAGCATCTCGCGATCGAACAGTCCGCCGCACTCGCTGCATCGACCCGTGAGGTTGCCCGTCAGGTTGTAGCCGCAGACGGGGCAGAAGATCTCCTCGTCTTCGAGCCGGTCGTTCGGCGCGGAAGGGTCGAGCTCCTTCGGTACGACCGAGATGGTCGGATCATCGCGCTGCGTCATCCGATGTCGGGCCGTTCATGGCGGCGTCCAGGATCTCGGCGACGTGCATCAACCGGATTGCGCTGCCGCGGCGGTGGAGGAGGCCGGAGATGTTCAACGCGCAGCCGCCTTCGTTGCAGACGAGAATCTCCGCTCCGGTCCGTTCGACGCACTCGACCTTGTCGTTCACGAGCGCCTCGCTGACGTGCGGATACTTCACCGCGAACGTCCCGCCGAAGCCGCAACACTGATCGAACTTCTCGAGCGGCTCGAGCGTCAGGCCGTCCACGTGGGCGAGGAGCCTGGGGACCTCATCCGTCAGGCCGATCGCGCGGAGATGGCAGCTATAGTGATACGTGGCCGTGCCCTCGAACCGCAGGCCGAGCGCCGTCCAGTCCACCGTCAGGACCTTCTCGAGGAGCTCGACGAACTCGAACAGCCGGTTCCCGAGCGCCTTCGCCCGTTCGAGTTCGGTGGGGTAGTCGGCGAAGAGGACCGGATAGTAGTGGCGAACCATCCCGCAGCAGGAAGCACTGGGCGAGACGACGATCTCGCTGTCGGCGAAGACATCAAGCATGTGGCGCGCGACCGCTCGGGCCTCATCCAGGAAACCGCTGTTGAATGCGGGCTGTCCACAGCAGGTTTGATCGGGTGGGACGTCGACGTCGATGCCCAGACGTCGCAGGACGCGGACGACGGCGACGGCGACGTTGGGGTAGAAGTTGTCCGTCAGGCAGGTGGTGAATAGGTCGACGTTCACTGCCGCTCTCGGTCTGCGTCGCGCACGGTTGAGCACCGCGAAAGAAGGAGAGATTGCCACCCGCCACCGATCACGTGATGATCGGCAGGCGGAACATGCGGAACATCACGAACAGCACGATCGTCAGCGAGATCACCAAGGCCCCGATCAGGAATCCAAGCCACGACTCACGTTGCCGGGCATTTCGTTTGTGGCCCAAGCTCGATATCCCGAGGCCGAATCCGACGGCCCCGAAGACGAGGGACAGCCCCGTGAAGGCCAAGATAGCCGGATAGCGGAGCGTCTCCGGACTGTATGCGATTGTCTTCTCGGCCAAGTTGAAATTGTCGAGGATGAAGAACGCCAGCAGGAGGACACATCCACCCCCACCGGCCGCAAAGACGACGCCCAGTCTCGCCTGAAGCTGGGAATCACGAAGATTGAGTCTCGACTTCGATCGCGCCACGGTTCGTCCCTCCCTACGGTGTTCTATTCGGATTCGGCCAGGTCACCGATCCTGTGCATGATCGATCGGGTCGCCGGATAGAGTTCGCGATAAATACCCAAACGCTCATTGTACACCGAAGACCGCTCCGCATGGGGTTCGAATCGCCTGCCGGTCCGAGCGAACTGTTTGGCGGCGTCCAGCGCCGATTCGATGCGACCGGCCGCACGGGCTCCAAGGAGCGCGACCCCGAGGGCGGCCGCCTCCGTCGTCTCCAGCACGGTCACCGGCCGGCCGAGGACGTCCGCTTTGAGCTGCATCCAAACGTCGCTCTTTGCCGCGCCGCCGATGGCCTTGTACAGGCCGATCTCAATGCCCGCCTCGGCCAGGAGGGCCTGGTTCAGGGCGATCTCGTATTCGATCCCCTCCAAGAGGGCCTTGACCATTTCATCGCGCCGCGTGGTTAATCGCAAGCCGAAGACCCCGCCGAGTGCACGGGTGTCGAGCCACGGCGTTCCCGTCGTCGCGAAATACGGCAGCACGAAGACGTCGGTCGGGTCGGACGGCAGGTCGCCCAGGATGATATCGTAGGGATCGACGCCGCGGTGCTTGGCCTCCTCGACGGCCGCGTCGCCGAAGTTGTCCCGGTACCACTTCAGCAGACTGCCGCCGGTGAAGTTCCAGGCGAGCGAAACGTGGCGATCCTCCTCCTCGCCATACGTCGGATACCAGCACAGATTGTGCTTGCACATCGTTTCCGGATCGGGCCGGGCCGTCACGAGCACTCCGATGCACACGACGGTGCCGGTGGCGTACATCGACTCGCCCGGCTCGACCGCCGCCCCGAGCATCCCGGCGGGTTGATCGTG
This sequence comes from uncultured Planctomycetales bacterium, assembly GCA_964550865.1. GTDB lineage: Bacteria > Planctomycetota > Phycisphaerae > UBA1845 > JAFGLZ01 > JAFGLZ01. Next base: position 1,988 of record CAZKCX010000113.1, on the reverse strand, counting down.
GAGTCCGGCGGCCACCACGCACCCTTCCGGCAGGCCGAACCGTTCGTGCTCGGACTTGCTTACCTTCCCGATGGCCGTTCCCGGCGCAACGGGCCGCGCGAACATCTCGCCCGACATGCCCGTCAGCTCCATGAGCTTGTCGGACCATGCCAGCGTGTTGGTGTCGAGCAGCAAGGTGCGAGCAGCGGCGGAGTAATCCACCGCCGCCTCCGCGCCGAGCGAGACCGCGACGAGCTCCTGGAAGCCGAGCCACCGCTCGGCGCGCCGGAATACCTCCGGCTCATGCTCGCGGCGGTGCATGAGCTTGAAGACGGTGTGAAACGCATTGATCGGATGCCCGGTGAGCCGGAAGACCTCCGTGTTGTCGATCTGCCCGCGAAGCCGGTCGCACTCGGCGGCCCCGCGGGAATCGAAACCGATGATCGCGTTGCCGAGGGGCTTGTTGTCGGCGTCAACGGGGGTGATGGCCTCGCCGAGGACGCTGCACGCCACGGACGCGATCGGGTCGTCGGTCGTGGCCCCCGCCACCTCCCGACAGACCGCCGCCACGCCGTCGAGCACCTCGTTCGGGTCGAGCTCCAGATAGCCCGGACGTGGCGATCGCATGTCGTACTCTCGGTAGGCCGTCGCGACGATTCGCCCGTCCAAATCGAACGCCACGCCCTTCGCGCCCGTCGTGCCGATGTCCAGTCCCAGGATCGCCATGGCCTCGCTAGCTCCAAAAGGGCTTCGTGCTCGTCCAAGATCGAGGATGCTAAACGCATCGTTCGATCTCGGCAAGCCTGGCTACGGCGGCCCCGATACGCGGGGTGTAAGGCACGGTCAGGCCGGAAGGGCCCGAGGAATGCAGCCACGCCGGGCACGTTTGGCGACGTTCCCGCGGCTCGTTATGATGCTCCGCAAGGTGCCGGGCCCTTGCAGCAGCACCTCGGCATGTGGCGCGGGCCGGCCGAGGATCCTGCGTTCCTTCGTGGAGGGATCGGGAGGATGCCCGGCGCAACCGCCGAGGGGTTCGGGATGGTGTGAGACATGAGCGTACGCAAGGCCGTCATACCGATCGCAGGCCGAGGCACGCGGCAGCTTCCGGCAACGTGGGCCATCCCCAAGGCGATGATGCCGGTGGTCGACGCCGACGGTCTGGCCAAGCCCGTCCTGCACCTTCTCGTCGCGGAGGCCTTCTCGGCCGGCGTGGAGCGGATTGCGCTGGTCACCTCGCCGGGTCAGCAAGCGGAGGTGGAGCGATACTTCCGCGCCTTCGACGACGACCTTGCTACGGCCGTAGCCGATCGCCCTGAATTGACAGGGATCAGCAAGACGCTCGGCGAATGGGGCGAGCGGATCGCGTGCATCGAGCAGCCGACGCCGGAAGGCTTCGGCCACGCCGTCTGGTGCGCGAGGGAATGGGTCGGCGACGACGCCTTCCTCCTGATGTTGGGCGATTACGTCTTCGTGTCGAACGAGCGTCGAACGTGCGCCCAGCAGATCACAAATGCGTTCGAGCAATTCGCGCCCGTGGCCGTCAGCGGAATGATGCTATGCGATGCCGAGACGTTGCCCCGCGTGGGCGTGATGCGTGGCCGGCCGATCGATCGACGGGATCGCCTCTACGCGTCGGAGCACATCGTCGAGAAGCCGTCCGTCGAGCGGGCACGCAGTGAGCTCACCACGCCGGGCTTGCCGGACGGGCGATGGCTCGCCCACTTCGGCAATCACGTCTTCGCGGCCGATATCATGGACGTGCTCGATGAGATGGTCCGGGGCGAGGTCCGCGAACGGGGGGAGATCCAGATGACAACCGCCCAGGAGCGACTGCGTGCTCGGAGGGGCGAGTACCTTGCGCTCCTCGTGGACGGCCGGGCGTATGACGCGGGGATCCCAACCGGCTGGTTGGACGCCCAGCGAGCGCTGCTAGCCTGCCGATAGCCTTTCCTAAGCTGCCTGCAGGAAAGACTGAACAGTGCGTCAGAGAAGCCCTGTATCCGGGTGGC
>CAZKCX010000112.1:0-13005 GCA_964550865.1 uncultured Planctomycetales bacterium | reverse complement strand
CCCACGACCTCGGTCGCAAGGCCCGAACTGTCGACGGACAGGGAACCGACGAGGACGAAAGCAGCGACGACGAACGAGAAGGAGCGGTCGCCCAAGCCCACCACGGCCCGCGCCGCCAAAGCCACCACGGCCCGCGCCGCCAAACCATCGACGCAGCCCCCGCCGAGGGTGACCGCGGCGCAAGCGTCCCGGAAACGGAAGGAGCTGCTCGATCGAGCGCGCAAGATCGCCGGGACGCGCCGCGGCATGCCGGACCGCTCAAGCACCAAGCACGTCTACTTCCGCGACACCGAAAACGGGATCACCGTGTCGGCCGAGGAAGCCCGTGATCTCCTCCGAGAGGGCGCCAGGGCCAACCCCGGTAAGCGGCCGCTCATCAAGAACCCCAAGACGGGAAAGTACACGGGCGTGTTCGGACTGAAATGCGACAAGTGCGGCGCGTACTTCCCCTTGCCCGAGAAGACGGGCAACATCCTCCCCGGTTCCTGGCGCGACGAGTGTCCATGTTGCGGCTACAGTCGCCAGAGGGAGCGCGTGGTCCAGGCGGCCTTAAGGCAGAAGAAGGCCGGCACGTGGGACCCCGACAAGGTTCCACCGTTCATCCGTGAGGCCGTCGAGGAATATGAGGCCAAGCAGAAGGAGAAGGACAAGAGCCCGGGCTGAGCCGCGAGGCTTGTCGTCACGGCAGGGGAACCAGCTGCAGGACCACCGTTTGCCGACAGAGAGCCCCGGCTTGATTCTCGTCTCGGCGTACCAAGGTCAGCGCGATCGTGAGCCGGGCTGTCGTGGGGTCCTCTCCCTCGAATTGCCGGGGCATGGGCACATCGACCTGAAAGGGCTCGGCCGCCGACTGGAAGAAGTCCCATCGAATACTGCGGCGCCACCATCCGCCGGGCGGTTCGTCGAGGAGCAGGGGCTTGCTCGCGTGGTCGGGACGGGGTGAGATTCGCAAGGCCAGCCCGTTGGCCATCGGCTCGTCGGCGCGGAGGTCCACGTGCACGCCGACGGGGCCGTTGGGGGGCTTGAGAAAGTCGACCATGCCCATGAGGCGGATCCGCTGACCGGGATAGACCGAGATTCGCTGGGTCCGCCCCTTCGACCGATCGTTCAACAAGACGGGGATCATCCGCGCGGCGTCCGGCAAGGCCGGTTGGATCTTCGCAGCCGGTCGCGCAGGTCCGGGCCGGCGGCGTGCAGGGGCCTGGGCGGATGCGCCGGTTCGCGTAGGCTCTCGTCGGGCCGGGACGGGTGCCGGTCGCGATCGAGCAGGCAGGGCCCGGCCGTCCGAGGATAGGAGCATCGGTGGACCCGGCGGTGTCAGATCACGGACGGTCGCATCGGCCAGCACCGCCTCCGGGCCGACGGCGACCTCGGCCGCTTTGGATGGCCTCGGCGAGGTTGCCATGGTGGCTTGCCGGACAGGAGGGGAGCTTGCGTGCGAAGGGCCGTCCGACGTGGGCACCGAAGGCGGGGAGTCGGAGGACTTCGAGTGGTCGCTCGCGGAGACGATCGTCGGCTCGCCTTCGGGCAGGATCATGCGGGGTCGATCCTGCTTGGTCGGGTCGTTCGTTGGTTTGGCATGTGAGGGATCGTTCGCCTTTGGTGCGGGCGGCGTCTGCTCGGTATTGGCTCGAGCGACGACGGGCGCCGCCGTCGTCGCGGGGATGTCGGCCAGCGTCCGCGGCAGGACGGTACGGTCCTTGGCGATGGCCATCGGCCCGAGTGGAAAGGCCTGCGGTGGAGGCGTGCGGGCCATTCGTTCTTCCAGCACCGCCTCCGGGTCCGGCCGTTCGAGCAGATCGATCCGGAGATCGCCGATCCGCCAGGCATAGCCATCGGCCGTACGTTCGATCTCGATGTCGAAGTCCACGTCGACCCAGGTCAGGTCCATCTGCCATTGCCGTGCCCACCAGGCGGCCGTCGACAGGAGCAGCCGTTTCCGCTGATGCTCCGAGAGATCCTTTCGGCCGAAGAGGGGGTCGGCGTACGTCCGGCAGATCCACTCGATCAGGCTAGCCAGCTCGTTCTGCTGTTTCGCATACGCACGACGGTACGCCTCCGCATGCTGGTCCGCGCCCGTGCTCGCGCGCTCGACCGCAAGCGTCAGGCGATCCAACAGATCCGAGCCCCGGCCGGCCAAGTCCTCGGCCTCCTCAACGGCCCGTATCGCTTCCTGGGTCTTGGCGGCGCGTTCCTCTTGCACGCCGCGCAAGGCGACGGTGAATTGCTCCAACCCGGCGAACTCCAGGACGCGGGCGCTCTCGAGATCCGCGACCAGATCGGCGATCTGTTCGGGAGTGATCTCCATGCGATCAGGGTAGCGACGGTCGAGGTGTCGGCGAAAGTGTCGCGCGGCCAAGGGGTCGGCACAGAGGGTGCTCGCGAGGGCCTCGATTGCACGGTCGTTGATGCGGTGCAGGTCGATACCTTCGACCTCGGCCTCGTCCGCGGCGACCGGGAGACGACCCCAGGCCGTCCCCGTCCTGTCGGCGACGGGCGGGGTGGTCAACACGCCCATGCGGTCCCAGATCCGGGTCAGGATCTCGTCCTGGCTACGACCGAGGATCCGTCGCGCGATCAGCGAGACCGCTCGCCGACGGCTCGGCGGTGCCAGATCTTCACTGGAGAGATCCATCATCAGGCAGGCAGGCTCGTCTTGGAGCGAGGTCCCCACGCTGAAGGTGCTGCAGTGCCTCTCGGCGGACCGCATGTCGGCCGCATGGCACTGGAAGTGCCGTGCGGCTTCCGCAGCGCGTACGGTCTTGGCCAGCAAGGCATCGATTCGGGCAGAGAGCTCGTTGAGGGTCTTCGTGATCGCATGCGGGTTGTCCAGCAAGGCCTCCACGTGGGGACGCGTGGTGGACGGCTGCGATGCCGCGCAGGAGGCGCGAGCGATGACCGACGTTGGAGGGGAGCCGCCTTTGGGCGGGGCCGACGTTCGTCCCGTCTCGCGTGCATAGGCCTTTCGCATGAACTCCGCGTGGTGCCGCACGGATCGCTCGCGCTGTCGCCATCGCTCGCGTTGCGTTTCGACCATTCGCAGTAACCGACCGGCGTCCGCTTTGGAGATCCGCGCCCGCGGCGGTTCGGGGAGCGACTTGCCGGGATGCCTGGAGAGACGCATCGGTTGCCGGCACGGCACCGGCCCACCGCGATAGGCTCTGGTTGCCTCCGACGCGAACGACCACCGCCGCTTCCGCAACGATGCAGCAGGGTCTACGTGAGGTCTCGCGGGCCGGATGAGCGGGGGAGGCGAGTCGGCGCAGACGGGTTCATCCCGGGGCATTGGCCGTGTCGGCGCGTCGATAGATTGGGCGAACCAAGCGATCTCCGCGGGACCGACGGCGACGCTGGCGAGGTCGGGGAAGATCCAGACCATCCCCGCGAAGCCGGGACGATCGCTCACGCGAATCCGAAGCGGTTCGTTTTGCCTTCGAAGAAAACGATCGCGGACGTTCTCGCATTCACCGAGCAGGGACGTCGCACCGGTGACGGCCCCGGTGGTCAGGTCGATGTGGAGTTGCCGCTTTCCGCTCGTAACGAGCAGCCGGCGCTTGCGAAGGTCGTAGCGGAGGTTGGCCGAGGCCAGACCCGGTCCGCTGCGATCTACGTCGATCGCCACCCATTGACCTTGAACGGAGCAACGGCCTTCCCACTGCAGGTCCGCATCGATGCCGAAGCACGCGTGCCCGGTGTCCGTGGGAAACCAGATCGTCGGGCGCACGAGGATGGGTTGGACACGGCCGGGACCTAGGACGATCGGCTTGGCGCGATGCTCGTAGCGTATCTCGACGCGATCCAGGCCGTTGCCGTAGACGGGCGTTACCTTGACGATCCACGCGCCCGGAGTCGGCGGAGGCTTTTGGACGGATGGGCGTGGAATGGAACCGGGATCTCCGACTTCGCTCTCTCGTACAGGACTTGTGGCCGGTGGAGTCGAGGCGCGGTTGGACGATTCGGCCTGGGCGTATGCGCACAACGTCATTCCCACCAGGCATGCGGCTAGCGCACGGGCGGCAGCGAAACCCGGGAAGGACGGGTCGAAAGACATGGTTTTGTCGTTGCCCTCGCTCTAGGCCGGTGGCGGTATCGTCCGATAACTCGCGCCACCATTCTTCTCTTTCGGCAGGTCGGCCCGTGGATCTTCAGCCCAAAAAAAACCGAGCCGGCGGTTGCCCGACGGAGAGATTTCGGAGAAAGCGTCTTTTCGCTTGACGCACCACATATAGTTGTATAAGCTTCGGGCCAGTCAAGATGTCGCGGTCAGCTGCGGAAGGGATTCGAGCGAGGTCCTTCGGCGCGGTCCATGATAGGCGTTTGGGCAAATGCGATGCCCCTACTGCAAAGAGGAAAAGGACAAGGTCATCGATTCCCGTTCCAGCAAGGGCGGGCGCGAAATCCGTCGGCGGAGGGAGTGCCTTGCGTGCGGACGTCGGTTCACGACCCGTGAACGCGTGGAGGATACCGTACGCCTCCAGGTGGTCAAGAAGGACGGGAGTCGCACCCCGTTCGAGCGGCAGAAGGTCCTCGAAGGGCTTCAGCGTGCCTGCTACAAGCGAGCGGTTTCCGCCCAGATGATGGAGAAGATCGTCGAAGAGGTCGAGGAAGAGGTCTTCCGGGCGTTCGACCGGGAGGTCAAAAGCCACTTCATCGGCGAGCGGGTGATGCGGAAGCTCCGGAAGATCGACCAGGTGTCCTACGTGCGGTTCGCGTCGATCTACCGAGACTTCCAGGACGTCCACGACTTCATCGACGAGGTGCAGGAAGTCAACGACCTGGCGCGAGGAGAAGCGCCGGGACAACGCACGCTGTTCGATTGAGAGAACGAGCTTGTCGTCGACGGTATTGGGACACGTCGCGCATCAGGCTCGACGAGGAAGCAGGAGTGCAGGGAAGTGCGCCACGGCTGGGGTCTGTCTCTCTCAAGGTCCGCCCCAGCAGGAATTCACGGATGAGGGAGTTTGGCAGTGAGTGCAGGGAGGCCGGTGTTCCGGGCGAAGCGATTTTAATGTGACCCTTTAGTCACTGGCCTGCGGGCTCGGGGCCGCTGTCAACTCCGCCTTTTCGTTGGTCGGGGGCTGCCGTTCTCAGACGGCGGGGGCGTTCCGCCGGTCCGACTGGGGTGTGCCGGTCCATTTCGAGGGTTCGGGTTTTCTCTTTCCGTTGGTCACGCCGCAGCATATCCTAGGTGGGGGAGGTTCGCATCCGCCATGTGTTCCGATACGTACGGCCGCAATGTTACTGTCGCGGACGGTGCCTGGGGTACGCAGCTGGACGGGTTCGGTTGCGAGCCCGGCTTCTGTCGCGAGCGGTGGAACGTCGAGCAACCGGACTATGTCCTGCAGGTGGCGAACCGGTACGTCGAGGCGGGTTCCCAGGTCATCCTGACGAATACCTTCACGGGCAACCGCATCATCCTCGAAAGGCACGGACTCGCCGATCGCGCCGTGGAACTGAGCCTCGCGGGTGCGAAGATCAGCCGGCAAGCGGCGGGAGAGGACGTCAAGGTCTTCGGGAGCCTCGGACCCTCCGGCAAGATCGTGATGATGGAGGAGGTCGAGCCGGAGGAGCTGCAGGACGCCTTCGCCGAGCAAGCGACCGCGCTCGCCGAAGGCGGTGCCGACGCCCTCCTCTGCGAGTCCATGACGGAGCTGGCCGAGGCATTGATCGCCGTCCGGGCCGCGAAGGACAGCACCGATATGCCCGTGGTCGCCAGCATGGTGTTTGACTCCGGCGCGGACCGATGCTTTACGGCCATGGGGGACAGCGCTCAGAATTGTGCGGTCGCCCTGGCGGATGCCGGCGCGGACATCGTCGGGATGAACTGCGGAGTGGGCATCGGCGAGGTCATCAATCCGCTGCTGAAACTCCGCGAAGCGACGTCGCTACCCGTCTGGGTCAAGCCGAACGCCGGGCTGCCGCAGCTCGTCGGCGGGAAGGTGGTCTACCGCGAGTCGCCGGCGGAGTTCGCCGCACGGGTTCCCGATCTGCTGGCGATCGGCATCGACTACATCGGTGGCTGCTGTGGGACGACCCCGGAGCACATTCGCGAAATCGTGCGGGTGCTTGGCAGCATCTAGGTTCACGCTCGAGGGTTACGCAATCGGAATGCCCGTCAGCTGCGCCTGGAAGACGAGCTTGCCGTCAAGCAACGCCTGGAACGCGCAGACGAACTTGCGGGGGTTCAGGTCGATGCTCTTTCCGAGAAGCAAGAGTCGGCAAGGCGGCTCCACGATGCCGCGGAACTTGCACTCGTCCAAACCGGCGAACGCCAGGAAGCCCCCCTTGTGGAGGACCGTGTGGATGTAGTAGGCGGCGGCGTGGGCGGCCATTTCGATCATGAGCACGCCGGGGAGGATAGGCTTTTCGGGGATGTGCCCGCGGGTCCACCATGCGTCTTCCCGGACATCGGCGAAGGCGATCAACCGCTCGGTGTTGGTATCGAGCACGAGGATGCCGCCCAGAAGCATGAACTCCTCGCGCTGGGGCAGGACCCGGTAGATCTCCTCCTGCGTGACGGACACCCGGTCTAGGTCGTACTCATTGGGATCAAAGAAGAGGGGCGGGGGCATGATCAGCGCCTAACGGCGGTCGGAGTCGGTTCGTGGACGTCGGCGCACGGGGTCACTTCCTGCCCGGACGCCCGTCCTGGGGCGACGCGGCCAGAGGTGTAGGAATTCCGGCCGCGGAAGGCCCATTAGCTGTCAGCGGATCGCACCTCGAGGATCCGTTTGCGCACCTCTTGTGCGGCGGCCTTGATCTCCTGCATGGCCTTGCGGACGCGCGTGCCCGCCGCCTTGTTTCCGCCCTCGGCCTTGGCAACGTCTTCCGCGCATTGTTCAACCAGCTTCTTGAGCTGTTCGTATTCCTGCATTGCACACGCTCCCGGTTTGGCTACAGACCCTTGAACTCACGAAACGGGCTTGGAGCCCACGACAGGGCAAGACCATAGCAGACCTCGCAGGGAAAAGCCATACCAAAGTCTGTAGGTCTCAGGGGGCTATGCACCAAGATGCCTTCAGCTCGGTTCCTGCTGTGGTCCGGAAACCGTATACCTCCGCCTCCGGTCGCCTTCCGTCGTTCCTCAGTCCAGATCCTTGGGGAGCCGTGGCTCGGCCGCCGCCAGGGGGTCTTCCCCTTCGGGCCGACGGTAAAAGCGGTTGCTCAGCATGCTCTCGGCGATGAGCACGCCCAAAAGCGCCAGTGCGAGCCATCCCGTGAGCTCGTGCGTCGCCGCACCACGTTGGGACACCGGCCGGAGATCCTCCGGCTCCCGTACGATCTCGAACCGCCCCTGCGGGAACCGCCTCAGCAGATCGCTCTCCGTCACGCGTCGAAGATCCGACTCGTCGTCCGGCACGTTGACGGAGTACCGGATCGGCGGCGTCCCTCCCTCGTTGTCCCGACCGACCACGTAGTGGCCGGGGGATTCCGTCACCAGTGGGACCCGACCGGTGTCCGGCTCGATCGGGCGCTGCCACCGACGGCGTTCCGTCAGGCCGTCAATCGAGATGGATGTTGCGATGGGGCGGGCATCCGAAGGGTCTCGGGGCGAGGCGAATCGTGCATGTGCCAGCGCGCCCACAGTGAGATGTCGCGGGGGCGTGGATTCCGCTACGGTCCGCCCGAGGATGGTGTGCAGGAGCACGAGCATCGGTCCGGCGTCGAAGGCGAACTCTCCCCAAGTCCGGATGGGCGCGAACGCCAGGGCCACCGTCCTGCCTTGTCCCCACCGGCGGGTGAGGATCGCAGGCGATCCGTCGCTCAGCCGGGCCAGGATGCGCGAACCCTCCGCCGGGCTGCCAAAGCGAACGTATCGGCGGACAGCGGGCTCGGAAAGCGACAGCCCGGAGGCGTCTCCGAACGGTGCCAGGAAGGGGTGGTCGGCCTCCGGCGAGGTGATGTGTAGCGCTTCGTCCGGCGTGACGACCGCGCGGGGAGGTGCGGGAAGGAGCGAGGCGAGCTCGCCCGGGGCTTCCACGTCGAGTCGGGGGCCGGGGACGAAGACCAGACATCCGCCCCGCGTGACGAACTTCCTCAGACGTTCGCCGGCCTCGGGCGACAGCTGTGCGACATCGGCCAGGACGACGGCCTCGTATGCCTCCAGTTCCGGCGGCGAGGGCGGATCGGGGCTGTCGATCCGGGTGAGGTCCACGCGGCGGGCTTCTTCGGGCACGGCTTGCGGGGCGACCATCGCCGCGACGAGATCGGCGACCTGGCTGCCGGCGGGTCCGATCAGCAAGGCCTTGGGTCTTGCGCCGACCTCAACCGTGAAATAGCGCACGTTGTCAACGTCGATCGGATCGGCGGGCTCGAGACGGATCTCCCCTTGATGCACGCCGGGCAGGAGGTTGGCGAGCGACGCGCTGAGGGAGCGCGGTCGTCGCGCCTCCAGCTGCATCGGACCGGACCGCCAGCGAGGTCGGCCATCGATGAGGATTTCCACGGAGCGCCGCCCCGGGACGCCGCCGGGACGGACCCGGAAACCGATCTGCACGTTCGTGCCGACAGGCACCGCGCGATCGGGCACCTCCGACAAGACCAGGGCGAAGTTGATGTCTTGCTCGACGCCGACGTCCAGGCAGTAGACCATCACGTCCTTCTGATCCCGCAAGAAGTCGTTGCGGAGGTCTTGAAAGGCGTTGCGCGTCCGATCCGTCAGCAAATAGATCTCCTTGGCATCGAGCACGCCGGAATCCAAGAGCGCGGCCGCCCGGGTCAACATCCGCCCCACCCCGCGGCCGTGGTATCCGGCCCGGAGGGCGTCCGCTTGCCGCCGAAGACCATCAACGTCGAGGCTCAGCCGGGCGGATGTGATTCCGGAGGAGGTCATCAGCCCTGCACGCGATCCGGTTGGGAACCGACGCCGGTCCTCGAGCAGTGTCGTGGCGAACGTCCGGGCCCGATCGAAGCAGGTTTGCTCTTGGCTGCGGTAGCGCATGCTTGCCGAGTCGTCGAGGCAGAAGATCGCCTCCGTGGGCGCGCGGGTGGGCGCGGAGAACGCCCTTGTCGCGAGGCGAGGTCGGGCCAGCGCCCCCACCAGAAGGAGCAGGGCCAGGATCCGCAGCAACAGGAGCAGCAGGTGCCGCAGGCGTTGGCGCGTCTTTGTCTGCTGCTGGGTCTGGATGACGAAGCGGACGGTCGGCAGGGGGGTGAGCTGGGCGCGGGTTCGCAGGATGAGATGGATGAGGATCGGACCGGCCGCGGCCAGGGCACCCCAGAGGACGACCGGAGCCCCGAACGTGACTTGGGCGATCATTGTGGCGTGGGTGCAGGCGTGGTTCGTGATCATGCCGATGCTTCGGTCCGAGATGGTTCGGCTGCTCGCCGATCGCCCTCGTTTTCACGTGTTCCGCGGACGGGCCGGATCGTATAATGCATAGGATACCGGCTAGCAGATGCACAAGATATGTGCGGTGCTGCCGGAAATGCTCGCCGTCGTCGGAGGAGCAGGGCCATGAACGCATTCCGTCGACGTAGCTCTTTCGCCTTTACGCTCATCGAACTGCTGGTGGTGGTCGCCATCATCGCGCTGCTGATCGCCGTGCTCATGCCGTCTCTGAATACGGCGCGCCGACAGGCTCGGGCGACGCTCTGCGCCACGCGGATCGGACAGCTGACCCGCTCCATTGTGGTCTATGCGGAGGACTACGACGAGACCCCTCCGTTCCTCGGCACGGGTTACGACAACCTCACCCAGATCGATCCGGACGATCCGCCCGAGTACTGGGGGCACAACAACTGGTTCTGGGCCGCCCAAGAGGATTGGGTCCTTCCGCGCATGCCGGAGTGTTGGATGAAGGAGCAGACCTCGTGGCCCGAGGAATCCAAGGTGACCAACGGCAGTCTGTTCCCATACGCGCGGTACGAGGAGCTGTATCGCTGTCCGGAGTTCGAGCGGGTCCGGGACGCGCGGAAGTCGCAGGAGGTCTTCAACTACACCCGTTCGATCGTTGGGCGAAAGATCCTCTCGCGGCTATGGGTGGGGGACGAGACCGACGACGAGATCGCGCCGGGACCCATCCTCCGGATGAGTCAGCCGCACGCGCCCGCGCAGCTCTGGATGATCATGGACGAGCAATGGGACTACAACTGCGCCGCGCCGCTGGAACAGCTTCGCGTGGCCAACGGGCCGGGGCTGCTCGGGCAGGAGATCTGGCATTTTTGGCAGGGCGCCGAGTGCGTGCACACCATCTGCGGCGACATGCTCGGCTCGTATCACGGACCGATGGGCCGTGACCCCAAGCTGGACTTCGAGGCGATCCAGGCTTCCCGAAAGGGCAACATCAGCTTCTACGACGGGCACGTGGAGCTGTGGCGGGACCCCTTGCCCTACCGCACGGCCGACATGCACGCGTCGGACTTCTACCAGTGCATTGAACCGGCGGGGTGGCGTCTGTTCGGCATCTTGTTCGAGATCCTCTTCGCGCAACGGGCCCAAACCGCCGAGATCACCGACATCATCAGCATGTTCCGCGAATGAGGAGAGGTACCCGACTGCGGGCGGGAAGGGGCGGACCCCTTGGGGTCGGTTTTTGGGTATCAGGCCGATCCAACGGCGCGATCCGAGGGGGCACGGCTTCGCAGACGACGCCTTCGTCGGGCGCCACGTCGGACCATTTCTCCCAACAACAATAGGCTTGCCATGGACGGCTCGGGAATCAGAATCGGTCGTGATGCATAGGAGAAGCTCTCGGCGCCTTCGGTGACCGTGACGATCTCGATCCACGGCGGGTCCTCGTGCGTGTCGTCGATCACGTACAGATCATAGCCCGGCAAGGGGACGAGCTCGATGCCGTTGTTCGGGTCGTAGTCGTTGGGGTCGAACACGAAGTCTCCGGGCAGGGGGAGGATGATCTCCTCGAGGTTGATGTCCTCCGGCAAGAAGCCGCGGTTGTGGTAGTGCCCCGTGAGGGCGAGCGCCACTTGGTCTGCGTAGGCGTGGTTGGGATCGAGAAGGACGTCCTCGATCTTCTGGAACTCGCCACGAGAGAAGGCGCCCAGCGCGGCCAGCACTTGGCCGTACTGGCCGTCGAGCGTGAACATCGGGTTGTGCGCCAGCAAGACCGTATTCTCTTGTTTCGCCGAGGAGATGGAAGCCATCGCGTCGGAGAACCAGCCGAGCGTCCCGCCGGGGAAATCGTGGACGTCACCGTCCTCACCCTTGCCGGTTCCCCGATTGCGCGAGCACCAATCGAGGCTTACGAACTGCACGCCGCGATACTCGAATCGGAAGTTCTGGAAGTAGCTGTATCGCTCCCACTGGGGATTCCAGACCTGGGCGGGGGCCTTGACCCAATTTGAGAGACCCGAGTTGGGATCTCCCGACAGGTCCGCCAATGCGTCATACACGGGGGCGAAGGTGGTGTGATAGGCCTCTTCGCTTCCGGCGTGGATCTCATTGTCGCCGATCAAGGGGACGTAGGGCATGCTCAACGCGTCGAGCATCTCCTTCGAGGGGGCCAGGCCGTCGCCCCAGCCGATATCGCCCACCACAAACGTCAACTCGATACCCTCTTGCAGGCGGTGGTTGTTGATCCAATCGACCGCCTGCTGCAACTGCAGGCTGTAGGTGCTCGACGGACTCGTGCTGTGGATGTGCGGGTCGGCGATGACGGCGAACGAGAACGAATCACCTGGGGCGGCGAAGGCCTCAGGGACGTGCGAAACAGCCAAGACCAAAACGACCGCGGCGCATGTTCTATTCATCGATGAATCCCCCCTCCGCCATTATGGCTGGATCCCGGGTGCCTTGGTGGAGCGCCGCCGCAAGTCGCGTTCTCCGATGCGGTTTCATGGACGGCGGCCCTTCTACTACCAAATACCAGGTTGGCCCGGCCGACGTCAAGTCGACACCCCGGCTGGGCTGGTTTTCATGTGTGCAAGCGTTGGTCGTCTTACGGCGGACGCGAACCCCTCGGTCCGCGCGGCGGTTCGGTATTCCCGCCGAGGTGCACCGACTCACATGTCGCGCGAAGCTGGGCCCGATAACCGGTTGCGCCATGCCCTCACGTTGACCCACGCTTCCGGGGAGGCCTAGAATGCACTGGTGCTGTGGGGTGCGCGGCATGGGTTTCTTGGTTTCACGACAACCGTCTTCGTCGCTGCCGTAGCCCACCAGGAGGGTCTCGGGCCGGGCGAATCGGGGGCATCCCGCGGGACTGGAGGGTAGTTCCGAGAACGGCGAACCGCAGCCATTGAGCATACCGAACATGTCGCAGTCCTACCGCGTGCTGTTCATCAAAGTCCGCTCCAAGGGAGACCATGGGGTTACGGTACATCCGCTGGGGATCATGTATCTCGCCAGCTACCTTCGCGAGAAGTTCCCCGACATCGAGTGCCGTATCCTCGACCTGAAGGTCGAGCGCATGCCGTTCCGATCGGTTGTCGACAGGATCCGGGCCTTTGCCCCCCACATGGTCGGGCTGTCGTGCTTCAGCAATGAATGCGTCGAAATGCATCGGATCGCGGCCCTGGCGAAGGCGCATTGCAGGGATACGCTCGTGCTCGCGGGCGGCCCGCACGCCTCGGCCTACCCGAGAACAGTTCTGGAAGATCCCAACGTCGACTATGCGGTACTCGGCGAGGGGGAGCTGACGCTCGAGGACCTGGTGACCGCGGTCCGAACCGGCGGGCCGGTCGACCACATCGACGGCCTGGCTTATCGAAAGGACGGCACCGTCCGGGTCAATCCGCGGGAGCGGTACATCGAGGATCTGGACGCCTTGCCGTTTCCCGCGTGGGACCTGATCCCGATCAGGAAGTACAAGAACGTCCCGCGCGGCTCGCACACGGGCAGCGCCGACTACATGTCGCTCATCTCGTCCCGCGCGTGTCCGTTCAAGTGCATTTACTGCCACAACATCTTCGGCAAGCGATGGCGCACGCGGTCGCCGGAGAGCTTCATGGCGGAGATCCGGGAGATCCATGACAAGCTCGGCATCCGCGAGCTCGAGATCATCGATGACGTCTTCAACTGCGACGTGCGGCGGGCCAAGCGGATCT
>CAZKCX010000111.1:0-13009 GCA_964550865.1 uncultured Planctomycetales bacterium | reverse complement strand
ACAAGGCGATCGAATACATCGCCGCGAAAAAGGGTCGCCCGTTCCTGTGCTACCTTGCCTACAACACGCCGCACTCGCCCTTCCAGGTCCCCGACAAGTACTGGAACCGCCTCGCGAATCGCAAGATCACAATGCGAAACCGCGACCCCGAGAAGGAGGAGCTTCCCAAGACCCGCGCCGCCCTGGCGATGTGCGAGAACCTCGACTGGAACGTCGGACGGATCACTAAGCAACTCACCGACCTTGGCCTCGCCGACAACACGATCGTCGTCTACTTCTCCGACAACGGCCCGAACTCCTGGCGGTGGAACGACGGCATGGCCGGCAGGAAGGGATCCGTGCAGGAGGGCGGCGTCCGCGTGCCGTTTCTCATCCGGTGGCCCGGTCACATCGTGGCGAAAGGGACGATCCCGCAGATCGCCAGTCACATCGACATCCTGCCGACCCTGGCCGATCTGGCCGGGGTGTCTACCGCGAAGTGCAAGCCGCTGGACGGCGTGAGCCTGCGGCCCTTGCTGGAAGGCCGTGCGAATGACTGGCCCGATCGGATGATCTTCTCAAGTTGGCGGCGGCGCGTCACCGTGCGGACGCAGCGCTATCGAGCCGACCACAAGACGCTCTACGACATGGTGCGCGATCCGGGTCAGCGGAAGAACATCGCCCGCGAAAAGCCAGAGGTTCACAAGCGCCTGGTCATGGCGATCCGGAAGTGGCGGGATGAGGTGTTCGCCGAGCGCTGGCCGCGTCCGCCCTATCCCGTGGCGTTCGACGGCACGAAGACCACCGTTCTACCCGCGCAGGAGTGCATCTTTCGCGGCAAGGGGCTTCGCTTCAGCTCCCGGCACCCCAATTGCTCTTGGGTGACGAACTGGGCGAGCACGGACCAATACGTCTATTGGGACGTCAACGTGGCGACCGCCGGTCGATACGAGGTCACGCTCCTGTACACCTGCCCGGCCGACAGCGTCGGGACGGAGATCGAGGTCGACTTCGACGGCCGGAAGCTCCGCGCCAAGATCGTGGACGCGTACGACCCGCCGCTCATCGATAGCCCGGATCGCGTCGAACGGACGGAGTCCTACGAGAAGCCGTTCAAGCCGCTCGTGCTCGGCACGGTCGAGTGGCCGAAGGCGAAAGGGAAGCTCTCGGTTCGCGCTGTTCGAGCCCCGGGCAAGCAGGTGATGGATCTGCGGGCGGTTGTGCTGCGGCTGCAATGAATCGTTGCCCTGACCGACCGCACTGCCAGAACGGCCCAGCAGGAACGTCGGCCCCCATTCCATCCGAAGGACGATCGACATGACCGAACGTTTCATCCCACGCAAGATCTCCCTGGCGCTCAGCGCATCCATCGCCCTTGCCTGCGGCGTCGGATCGGCACAGGCCGACGACGGTGCGCGGAAGCTGAAGGCATCCCAGCGCGTGGTCATCGCGGAAAAGACGGCCTGGGGCGTGATCACGCCGTTGGCGGACGGATCACTGGGCGTGGTCGTTCAGCAGGCCAGACCCGTCCGGGAGTTCGACGGCGTCAACGTCAGCATGGAGTGGAGGCGGTCGACGGACGCCGGCAAGACCTGGTCCAAACCCGTCCTCGTTAGCGAACGACGGGGAACCGGCAACAAGCTCTACGATTCCAAGGCGGGCGGCGGCTACATCACGTTTCAGGACCGCAACCAGGCGCTGGGTCAGTTGCCCAGTGGCCGAATCGTATGCGCCTTCTGCCAGCTGAACTACCACTACGACAAAGACGGAAAGCCTGCCTTTCGCCCCGGCAAGAACTACCCCCACGAGAACCAGGGGGTGGTGTATACGTGGTCGGACGACCTCGGTAAGACGTGGGTCAAGCCGCGCAAGCTCCCCCTCGGGCCGTTCTGCGGCAAGCCGACGCCGAAGTACCATCGCGGCGTTTCTCCACAATGGCGGATCGTCACGCTGCAGGACGGCACGGCGCTGATGTCGCTCTACGGGTCCTACAACACCGACTACCGCGGCCCCATCGAGGTGCCTGATGGGACGCTCAAGCTCTGGGGCGTGATTCGATCACCGGACAACGGCGAGACATGGGGCGACATCTCGGTGATTGGGACGGGGGACAAGGATCTGCTCTACGAGGAGACGGCCCTGTGCCTGGTGGGCGATCGGCTGCTGGCCCACGTCCGGACGCCGCGTCACGATGTCGTCCAGTACGTCTCCCAGGACAAGGGGCGGACCTGGAAGGGGCCCACGCCCTTCACCGAACCCGGGCAGCAGCCGGGCGGGGCGTTCCGTCTGAAGAGCGGCCGGTTGTTGGCGACGTGGGGAAATCGTCGTCCGCCATACGGGGCGTGCGCGATGTTCAGCCACGACGACGGCAAGACCTGGGACTATGCCCACCGCGTGTCGCTGGCGTGGGATGCGACGGGCGCGAGCTGCGGCTACGCCAATGGAGCCCAAGCGGGCGACGGCACGATCGTGGTCGTCTACTACGACATGCCGACCGGTCGCGGCGACTACCGCAGACAGTGGATCGACAGCAAGGTCTACGCCCTTTGCTTCGCGGAAGAGGATCTGCTCCAGGCCGCGGTGCGCGACTGAGGCGAGGCAGCCGGTACGGGCCACAATAGCAGGCCCCATTCTGGCGGCCCTTTTCGGGAAGGACCCGCTGAGAAGCGGTCGGGGTAGGTCACTGTCGTACTGTCCAAGATGTTGCAGCACACGCCTGTCCTCTTCATGGAGTCCCGAGGTAGCATGGCATGAACCCCATACTCTCTATCACCACGCTTCTTGTGTGTTCGTTGCTGGTCGTTTCCGCCCACGCCGTCGCAGGTCAGAAGAAACCGCCGAGCGAACTCGGCAAGCTCCTGGCCACACCGATCCTCGCCAAGGATACCTTCCACAACGAGATCCGTGCGTTTCTCCATGCGCGGATCCCGGAGCTGGAAGTCCCGAAGTCACCCCGGGCATGGAACGAGCAGGCCGCCGCGCTCCGCCGGCGCATGCTCGACGAGGTCGTCCTGAAGGGCCACGATCCCGACATCCTCAACGCACCGACCCGGGTAGAGTGGCTCGACACGATCGAGACCGACGGCGGCTACCGAATCCGCAAGCTGCGGTACGAAGGCTATCCGGGGATGTGGATTCCTGCGCTGCTCTACGAGCCCACCCACCTCAGCGGCAAGGTGCCGGTGGTCCTCAACCCGAACGGCCACGAGCGCCCCAAGGGCAAGAACGCCGACTACAAGCAGATCCGTTGCATCAACCAGGCCAAGCGCGGCATGCTCGCACTGAATCCCGAATGGATCGCGATGGGTGAGCTCCGCAAGCCCGGCTACGACCACTACGACCTGGCGTATCTCGACGTCTGCGGGCAAGCGGGCGTGGGCGTCTTCTACATGCTGCTCAAGCGCGGGCTCGACGTCTTGCTCGATCATCCGAATGCCGATCCGGGTCGGACGGCCGTTACGGGGCTTTCCGGCGGCGGCTGGCAGACGATCTTCCTCTCGGGCCTGGACTCGCGCGTGAAGGTCTGCGTGCCGAACGCCGGATATATCGGCCAGCACACACGATTCGAGCATCGGTCGGACATCGGCGACCTGGAGCAGTGCCCCGTTGATCAGATGCTCGTGTGCGACTACACGCACATGACGGCCATGCTTGCGCCGCGTCCGGCGCTGCTGATCTACAACGCGAAGGACAACTGTTGTTTTGTGTCCGAGCGGGCGAAGCCTTCCGTGTACGATCCGATTGTGCCGTTCTACAAGCTCTACGATCAGGCCAAGTCGTTTCGTTACCACACCAATACCGATCCGGGCGACCACAACTACCAACTGGACAACCGTCAGCAGCTCTACAAGTTTCTGAACACGTACTTCCTTCCCCCCAAGCAGCGGCGAAATGAGGAGATCCCATGCCAGGACGAGGTCAAGACGCGTAAGCAGCTCGCCGTCGGCGTGCCCGAGGGCAACGCCACCTTCTACAGCCTCGCCGAGGCGCTGGCGGCTGACCTTCCCCGCCGACCGATTTCCGAGGCACTGAGCACTGCGGCACCCGAGTCGTGGTTTGCCGATCGGAGGGCTGCCCTGCGGGCCTGCTTGCGGATCGAGCCTGCCACGGTTGGGGGCGTTGAGGCGAAAGATATCACCTCGCGGACGTACGACACCAGACTGCTTACCGTGGAGATCGGCCGGCAGTGGCACGTACCCGTCGTCGAGATCGCGCCCAAGGGCGGCGAGCCGGAGGGCGTGGCCTTGGTATTCGCCGATGGCGGGCGAGCCGGCGCGGAGGAGGTGGTCGGCAAACTGCTCCGCGAGGGGCACCGGGTCTTCGCCGCGGATCTCGCCTTCACGGGGCAATGTCGTCCGATCGGCTTGGCGGCCTGGCAATATGAGATGTGCGTCGGCAACGTCGGCGCGCGCCCGCTGGGGCTGAAGGTCACACAGGCGATCGCGATGCTCGACCACCTCGCCGAGAGGCACCCGAACCATTCGCTTACGCTGGTGGGCGTGGGGCGGGTTTCATCGCTCGTGGCCGTCCTGGCGACCGGCTTGCAGGAGGACACGAGACCCCAGTTGCTCCTGACGGTCGGCCTACCCGCTTCGCTAACGCTCTTGCTCGAGAAGCGGGCGAAGTACACGGACGCACCGTCGCTGTTCAGCTTCGGGCTGCTCGCCGAGGCCGACGTCTGTGAGATGCTTGCCCTCACCATTCCGACCAAGCTCAAGCTGATGGATACCGAAGGCACGCCCGAGCAGATTGACCGCTGGCTTGGAGCGTACCGCAAGCTGCCGGGGGCCGTGTGGGAGTAGTGCTCTGTCCCTCGCCACCCACGCATCAGCTGACGAGCGACAGAGCACTAGACTGGTCTAGAAGCGCGACCCCCTGCTGCTATCCGTTGGTGGCATAAAGGATAGGGGAATTGCGGGAATAGGAACGTTTTGCACGATTTCAGCGGCGCCCCATGCATCCAATTGGGCAAAGGCCGGGCGAGAGGCCTTAACAAGAAAAACTAGGAGCAAGCGGAGCAGGCTGCCCTCGCCCGGCTTTTCTAGAAATCAAAACTCGGACTGTGGATTGGTCCGTCGTAGAAGTCATAGCCTAGACGAGAATAGCCATCGCGGCGGAAGGCCGGGGCAATGGAGTGAGTCGCTGCCCAACGACGTGGGAGTCATCAGGGCTGTTCGCCTATCCGCGCGGTGGCGATGATCGAGAAGAGTCCGACGACCGCGAGTTGTGTGTCGCAGGAAGACCATTCAAGCAGGACCAGCGGCTACCCCCCCTTTTGCTCCTGCGGTGAGCCTCGATATAGCTTGATGCCCCGACGGGCAGGATGCGAAGGCACGACGTGATTCGAATCGGGTGTCTGAGGGCGCGACCGACTCCGCGACGGTATCTCTAAGGCGGACGGTCGCGTCTTCTTTTGTATCCTCCCTCACCAACACTACGCACCCTTTTCTTCCGTGACCCTTGTGCCATTCGTCACGACGCCTCCGCTTTGCACGGGTGGCACATCTCCTTTCCTCGTTGCGGGGTCCGGGGGCGCGCGATACGATCTTCCACGCCGATCGGGCAAAGACCCGCACCAAGGACCTATGATCAAGAAAGGAATGCACCGTGGCCAAGATTCCCGTTGCCCTGCAGATGTATACGGTTCGTGACTACGCGGAGGAGGATTGGGCCGGCACGTTGAAGCAAGTCGCCGATATCGGCTACACGGCCCTCGAGTTCGCCGGTACGTGGGGGGTTTCCGCCGACGACCTCAAACGAGCCCTCGACGACCTCGGGCTACAAGCGGTCAGCATGCATGTCGGATACCCGGATCTGATTGATCCGTCCACGCTCGACTCCTCGATCGCATACGCCAAGACGATCGGCGCGACGAATCTGGCCTTCAGCGGAAACAACGAGAGTGCGGATGCATGGAAGGAGTGGGGCGAGAACCTCGCCAAGGCCGGCCGCCGAGCCAAAGAGGACGGCATCACGATCTCGTTCCACAACCATGCGGCCGAGTTCGCCGAATACGACGGGAGGCCGGGCCTGGAGATCATGTTCGAGACCGCCGGACACGACCTTCTTCTCAGCCAGACCGACGTCTACTGGGTCCAACACGCCGGTCATGATCCGGCCGAATTCATCCGCAAGCACGCAGGTGCGTGTCGGACGATTCACGCCAAGGACATGGAGCCCGGCGAGGAGCGATTCTTCGCCGAAGTCGGCGAAGGCATTCTCGATTGGCCCACGATCTTCGAGGCCTGCGAGACCGTCGGGGGCACGGAATGGTACATCGTGGAGCAGGACCTCTGCCGACGGCCGAGCCTCGAGAGCGCCAAGCTCAGTTATGAGAACCTCAAGAAGATGGGCAAGCTCTAAGTCTGCTCGAATTTCAACCGATGGCAATACAGGGCCGCGCGGCTCGTTCTGCACCCTGGGGGAGCTCACCTCCACGCGCGGAATCTCAAAGGACGTAGACGGCAGGGGTGTGAAGGCACGGACTGTGGACACCCGAGGTCTCGATGGCCGGAGCAAGCGATATGTCTAGTGCAAGCCGTTCTCGTCAAGGTCTGATAACGATCACGATGTCACTCGCGTTCCTCTTCGCCGCCTCGACAACGACTGCGGCACCAAGGCCGGGGCATCGAGGGGGCCCGAAACCCGGCCGTGGCGGTCGCAAACCGGCGATCGTCAAGCCCAAGCCGCCGACCGGTCCCGGTCGGAAGAAGCATCCGGCGAAGGTGAAGGGGCATCCCAAGGTGAAACGCCCCGCCGTCAAAGCTCCCCACCGTTACGGCAAGCATCCGTGGCGGGCCAAGCGAAAGTACTGGCATTCCCGCTACGCGCCGAAGCGAACCGTCTACGTGGCCACCGGGTATCCTTACTACGTCGGCGGAACGACGTATACGGTCTCGCAGCCGCCGGTCACCGTCCACGAGACGCTCGTGGCGACGCCCGACCCGGAGGCATCGGTCTCCGGGCAGGCCGACGACGGCGGGTACCTCGAGCTACTCGAGTTGACCGACATGGTGCATGAGTGGCGTACGCTCAACGAGTCGGCCGAATTCCAGAAGCGCGTCGCCGCCGCCGATGAGGACGAGGGCTCCGGGACGACGCAGCTCCTTGCAAAGATCCAACGCACGAATCAGGCGTTTGATCGCGCAAGCCGACTCGCCATGCAGAAGGCAGCCGCCGGCCAAGACGCAGAAGCCGAGCTCACCAAGGCGCGCGATGCCTTGGAAGATCTCGTGGAGCTGGCGGATCAGCTTCCGGAGGCATGAGGCCTGATCTGTGTCCTCTATGTCGCGCGGAAGAAGCGGCATGACGTGCCGCCGGAACCGATGCGAATGCGCACGGACCGACAGCACCGCGGGCAGTTCCCCACGTAGGCCGTGCCGGACCGGTTGCGGTAGACGCGGGCGTAGACGCCGCAGCATTCGAAGTGGACGCCGAGCCATCGGCGTCTTTCGTTCTTTGGAAGTGGTTGCGCGGGCTCACCGTCCATGTCCTTGAGCCCGTCGACGTCAAGGATGTAATCCGGTTCGTCCGCCATCAATGCTGATATCGGCCCGGCAGGTCGGCCAGGTTTAGCATCAGTGAAGTCTGCCGCCTCACCTAACCTCTGCACGGCGGAACTTGCTGGGTCGGATGCGATGTCCTCAACACGTTGACAGCCTGCCGCCCCGGGCACTATCGTCTTGCCGGTTGTCGGGGGACATGCCCATGGATGAATCGCGGATCAAGGTCGGATTGCTCGGTGTGGAGGGGGCCGGGGAGCAGCTTCTGACGGCGTTGCAGGCGTGCGACTCGGTAGAGCTGATCGCCCTGGCCGACCGCGATCGCGACCTCGCCGCCGAACGGGCGCATGCCTTTCAAATCGAGTTCTACGACGATTATCGCTCGCTCGTCGTCGAGCAGCCGATTCAGGCCCTCTTCGTGGCCGCGCCCCCTTTTGCCTGTCAGGAGCAACTCAAGGCGGCCGCTGCCCGCGGCATTCCCGTCTGGCGGGAAACGCCCTTCGCGCGTAGCGTCCGTGACGGCAAGGCCCTGCTCGATGCGTTCGCGGCGACCGAGACCCGCTTCTCCGTCAGCCGCCGGTGGCAATTCACGTATCAGGCGGCGGGAATCCGCGACGTCGAGGACCTTATCGGACGTCCCTACGCGGCGCGCGGCATCGCGCTGGAAGCCCGCGCCGACCCGCTCGGCTGGCGCGGCGACACCGAACGCTCCGGTGGCGGCGCCCTCATGGACCGCGGGTATGAGGTCGTGGATGCGATCGTCCAGCGGATGGGTCTGCCGGACGAGGTCCAGGCCACCACGGCCCGTCGCTGGGGAACGCAGCCCTACGACACGGACGATGTGGCGGCCGTGACGCTTCGATATCAAAACGGTTCGATGGCAAATGTCCTCGCGCAGCGCAGAAACGGACCGGAAACTTGGGGCGTCACGTTCGACGGCCTCGACGGGAGTCTGACGCTGCAACCGGAAGAGGTGATCATCCGCGGGCCGGACGGCCGCCAGATCGCCAGTTCGCGGGCCCTGCTCGATTCGCCGTACATTCCGCAGATCGAGGCCTACGCGAAGGCCATTCGCACGAGCTCCCGCACCTACCCAAGTCCCGCGCACGAGCACCTGGCCACGGTGGCCGTTATCGAGACCGCGTATCTCTCCGCCCGCACGGGCGAACCGGAATCCCCCGACCAGCTCTACCATCTGCACGACATTCCCGTGCCCGCTCGCCCGCGACGCGTGGAGGAGGAGGACGAGGACGAGTACGCCGAAGAGCCCGAGCCCTTGGAATGATACGACGCGAGCGGTAACCGGACCGTCACGACTCGCGCGACAGCACACACCCCAGACGACGCCCACGCGCCGTTTCCGACGAAGCCGTCACGGTATCGCCCGACGGGCCGATACCGTGCCTGCGCGAACCGGTATCCGCCCGGAGTGCCAGTATCGTATCGCCAAGGCCCTTCGCCACATTCCGGCTCCCGTCTCGTCTTGCGCATCTGCTTCCCCGTGTCCCAGCGGTCCATTCCGGACCGACCCTACTTTTCACCTAACACGGCTTGTGGTACCCTCGTCCGCCATGGCACGGAAGTTTCAGCTCAAGGCGCGAAGCGCGACGACGGCCCTGAACGTCGCCCAAGACCTCAACCCCGAGCAGCTCGAGGTCGTGACCGCCGCGGGGGGGCCGATGCTCGTCATCGCCGGAGCGGGCACGGGCAAGACGCGGGCCCTGACCTACCGCATGGCAGGTCTCGTGAGCGCCGGCGTCGACCCGTCCCGCATCCTTCTCGTGACGTTCACCAATCGCGCGGCGCGGGAGATGCTGCACCGCGTCGAGCTGCTGATCCGGAAGTCATCGTCGGACATCTGGGGAGGAACGTTCCACCACATCGCCAACCGCATCCTGCGGAAGCACGGCACTCTGCTCGGGATCGAGCCGGACTTCACCATCCTCGACCGCGAAGACGCCAAGGACCTCATGCACGCCTGTCGAACGGAGGCCGGCATCGACACCAAAGCCAAGCGATTCCCGCACAAGGGCCTGCTCGTCTCGATGTCGAGCTTCCTCCAGAATACGCTCGAGCCGATCGACAAGATGCTGTCCAGGCGCTATCCCATGTTCGAGGATGAGGCGGACGAGATCGCCGAGGTGATGCGGCTCTACGATCGGCGCAAGCGGGAGCGACAGCTCCTCGACTACGACGACCTGCTCAGCGCCTGGCTGATGCTGCTCACCGAGCACGACAGCGTGCGCGAGTTGCTGAGCCATCAGTTCCTGCACATTCTCGTCGACGAATACCAGGACACGAACGCCATCCAGGGCAAGATCGTCGATCTGCTGGCGGCGCGACATCGCAACCTGTGCGTCGTCGGCGACGACGCACAGAGCATCTACAGCTTTCGCGGGGCGAACTTCGAGAACATCCTGCGCTTCCGCGAACGCTACGAGGACGCCCGCGAGTTCCGACTCGAGACGAACTATCGCTCCACGCCGGAGATCCTTGGGCTGGGCAATGCCATCATCGCCAAGAACCGGCGGCGCCTCCCGAAGGAGCTAGGGGCGGTTCGGCCCTGCGGGCTGCGGCCCGCGATCGTCCCGTGCCACGACCACATCGTCCAGGTCCGTTTCATTGCCGAGTACATCCTTCATCTGCTGGACGAGGGGCGTAAGCTGACGGACATCGCCGTGCTCTATCGAAGCCACTGGCATTCCATGGAGATCCAGCTCGAGCTGCAACGGCGGAACATCCCGTTCCAGGTCCGCGGCGGGCTGCGGTTCTTCGAGCAGGCGCACATCAAGGACGTGCTGGCGTTTTTGCGGATTCTGCACAACCCCCGCGACGAAATCGCGTGGATGCGGGTGCTGCCGATGCTGCCCCGCGTCGGGTCGGTCCTGTCCCAACGCGTGTGGCAGCACATCGCCGCGCACGACAATCCCCTGACCGAATCGTGGTCGAGCAAGACGCAAGCCCTGCTGCCGAGCCCGGCCAAGCCGAGCTACGCGAAGCTTGCGGATCTGCTGGAGACCCTGACCAAGATCGATTCGCCGGCCGAGATGATCGACCGTCTCCTAAGAGACTACTACAACGACTACCTCATCTCGCACTACGACGGGCCGGACCTGCGTCGCGAGGACATTACGGGCGTGATGAACTTCTCGTCGCAGTACAAGACGCTGGAGTCGTTTCTGGCCGACGTCGCCCTCGCCGGCGAGTTCAGCGGCGAGACGGTCGTTACCGGCCCTGACGAGTGGGAGTTCGTGGTTCTCTCGACCGTGCATCAGGCCAAGGGGCTGGAGTGGCCTATCGTGTTCATCCCCTGGCTGGCGGACGGGCGCTTTCCGACCGACATGGCCATCAACACGCCGGAGGAGCTGGAAGAGGAGCGGCGGGTCTTTCACGTGGCGGTGACGCGCGCCAAGGACGAAGTCTACCTGATGACGCCGCAGTTGTACCGCAGCAAGTCGCAAGGTCTCGTGATGATGAAGCCGAGCCGCTTCCTCACCGAGATCACCGAGGACGTGACGGAGCTGATGGAGCTCGAGGAGGGCCTGCCGCATTTGACCGTCGGCCCCGCGGCTGAGGGGGACTCTCGCTCCGATGCGCTGGACTCTCAGGCCTCCCCCAAGTCGCTGCCGGGTGGCACCGAGTGGGGTGAGGAATCTCAAGTTCCCCCCGACGAAGACGAGATCCCCTTCTAAGGACACCGCGCATGACCATGCTTCCGGATTCGGCTCGCGGGGCGGTCTATGATCCGGACACTCGCACGATCGAGGTCCGCTCCTTTCCGCTGCGGGCGCCTCGCCCGGGCGAGGTGCTCGTTCGCGTCGCGCTCAGCGCGATCTGCGGCTCCGAGCTGCACACGATCTCCGGCCGACGACGACCGCACGGCCCGCTGATCCTCGGCCACGAGATCTGCGGGACGGTCGCCGCGCCGGGCGACGGCGTGACGCACGATTCGGCCGGCGCGCCGTTGGCCGTCGGTGACCGCGTGACGTGGTCGATCGCGGCGAGCTGCGGAGCGTGCTTTTTCTGTCGCAACGGCATCCCGCAGAAGTGCGCGTCGCTCTTCAAGTACGGCCACGAGAGCATTGACGTGGATCCCGCGCTGAACGGCGGCTTCGCGGAATACGTCTATTTGGTGCCGGGCACCGCCATCTTCCGGCTTCCGAACACGCTCGATGACGATCGTGCCGTGTTCGCGAACTGCTCGCTGGCGACGATGGCCGCGGCGATGCGGACCGCGGATCTCCGAGCGAAGGAAGCCGTACTCATTCAGGGCGCGGGCTTGGTCGGGATCTGCGCGTCGGCCCTCGCGTCTGCCCGGGGCGCACGTGCCGTGATGGTGGTCGACGTGGACGATGCGCGGCTAGAGCGGGCGAAAGACTTCGGCGCGACGCATGTCGTGAACGTTGCCCACACGACGGACGAGGAGTACCGCGACATGGTCCACCAGACCGCAGGCGAGCGCGGCTTTGATGTCGCGATCGAAGTCTGTGGCCGACCCGAGGTAATCCCGAAGGGGGTCGCCGCGCTTCGAATCGGGGGAAGGTACGTCATCGCGGGCTGTGTGTTTCCCGGGGCGATTGTTGCGCTCGACATGTTGCCCGTCGTCACGAAGCTGCTTCGCCTCCTCGGCCTGCACAACTACACGCCACACGATCTGCGAGACGCCTTGGGCTTCCTCACCGGTGCAGGCACTCGATTCCCATTCCACGAGGTGGTCGCTGCGCGGTTCCCCCTGGCAGAGATCGACCGGGCCGTCTCCTCGGCGACCGACCAAAAGGATCTCCTTCGTGTGGCCCTGACACCATAGCAGAAAGCCATAACGGACTACCCTGCCCTTCGTCACAGTCGATACCGCGCCAACCTCTTGTGTTGAGTTCTCGGCATTGGTCGCGCCCGGAATGGCTTTCATGCTTCCGCTGGTCCTCCCAAGTACGACCGGGGTATTCCATCGTGTCGCGCAAGGGGTGTAACGGGCGCGATCCCTTGTTCCGACGTAGGGGAAAAACACAGCAGGATTCCGTTGAGTGCATCTCGAAGTGCTGCAAGCGACTTGTCGATATTGGCAGCGGGACGATCAGTAGCGCACGGAATAGGTCGGCTTTGTGGGGCTGCAGCCTCCCAAAGGCTGTGAAGCCGCTCTGGGTGCGCTCATTTCCAATCTCGTTCTGAGTGCACGGGTTCCCGGACGCAAGCCAAGAACAGCCACATTGAGTCCATCGCCGCTTGACCAACGGACCACAGATCGCAGCCGTACTCAGAGGAGAATGTCATGAAGATTTCGTTGAAAGCAAAGTTGATCCTGACCTCGTTGTTGCTGGTCGTCGTGCCTATCGGGATCATCGGCGGCTACTCCCTAACACGATTCCGCACCTTCGGCACCCACACCACGGAGCAGGCCTTCCAGGGCATGTCCGATCTGGCCGGCGGGTTGCTGGACCGTGGCGTGCTGGCGACCAGCGAGCGGGTCACGGCTACTATAATCATCAGTTACAAGAAAACCACCTTCTCCTGCACCGAGCGCTTTTGAA
>CAZKCX010000110.1:0-13046 GCA_964550865.1 uncultured Planctomycetales bacterium | reverse complement strand
CTCGTCCTCCGACTCGATCCGCGCCCGGCTCATGTCGAGGCATGGCATGACGTACGGCGGGTAGTCCTTCACCGCCTCTCGCAGGTCGTCCACGTTCTTCACCGACTCGCCGACCCAGAGATAATCGTACACCTTGAGGTCGGTCCGCGGCCGCGAGGCGGCGGAACGGTGTACCTTGACGATGCCCCCACGACGTTTGACCTCCGCGTAGATCAGGGCGAGCAAATCCGTGAGCGCTCCGTCGTGATCCGCACGCTCCTCGAAGGCGAGCACCTCGTCGGACGTCGGCTTGCGCGGGTTCTCTGCCAGAGGAATGTAGCCGAGGTCATTGTACAGGCCGTCGACACCGTACTCGTCGAGGATCCGCGCAACGTGGGGGAGCAGATACGCGCGCCAGCTTGGGCTCGCGGGTGAGCAGCGGGCATAGCGGAAATAGATCTCCACCAGGTCTTGCGGTCGCGCCCATTCCTCGCGAAAGTCCGGATCCGTGCGTTCGAAGAAGCCACTCGATGCGTACACGATCACCCGCATCCCCCGTTCGTGCACCATCTCGACGAACCGTCGAAACCCCTTCGGATTCAGCGGCGCGAACTTATGCCCGCCGAAGAGCCGCTGCGAATCGTTCCACTCCTCATGAAGCTGGATCAGCCCGATTCCGTGCTCACGGAGCTTGTCGAGCTCGCGTTCGTCCCACTCGTCGGGATCCCACGGCTTGCGGCACGGATACTCGCCGAGGTTGTACACGCACTGACCGGGGATGTAGCTCGTCACGAGATGCTTACGGAGGCACGACCGAATCCCCCGCTCACACCGCGCGATGTTCTGGAGTCGACGACGGTGGTCGGACGCCGTATAGGTCTTCAACACCGCCGCGGCGGTTGGTTGCAGCGGCGGCGCCGGATTGGAAGAGCCCGATACACTCGAAGCAACGACCCCCTCGCTCGAGCTCGTGCCCCCCAGGCCGACCATGGCCGCGCCCATCCCTGCACCGAGAAAGTCGCGTCGGTTCATCACCGATCTCCTTCCACTAACGGACCCGTCCTTGGGGCCCGCGCCTTGGAGCGCCGACGGATCGCCCGACCTGATCCACCGGCAACAGCATGCGCCCAAAAAAGGACGACGGCCAGCCAAACCGCCGACCGCCGCCCAGAGCCCGTAGACTCGTTGATCGCTGCTGACGTCACTAGCAGGTCTCGAGCATCTCCTTGTACGTCACGACCTTGCCGTTCTCGTCGATCGACTTGCGAAGCATCAGGCCGAAGTGCGACGCCAACCGACCGTACTCGGGGCCGGCGAGCGGCTGCTTGCCGGTCTTGATGCACTCGACGAACGTGTTGAACGCCGCCTGGGTGTCGTTGACGCCCTTCGGAAGACTCGCCTTCATCCCACTGGCTTCCTTCGAGTCGCGCATCCGGATCTTCCGGCCCAAGACGTCCACCGCCCCCTTGCTGCCGACGAACTTCAACTCCATCCCGGTGAAGCCGGGCGGGCTGTGCCAGTCATGGCTGTAGTTGACGATGACGTTGTTCGGATACTCCAGGACGGCCGAGTAGAAGTCCGTCACATTCCGGCCCGGCTGCAGGTGGGTCCAGATGTCGCGGCGGCCGATCGCAAATGCGCGGAGCGGATGGGCCTTCGTGATCCAGTTGATCACGTTGAACTCGTGGCAGGCCTGCTCGAGCATCCAATCCCCGCACGTCTTGCGATGGCCGAACCATCGCAGCAGCGGACGTGCGCCGTTGTGCCGCGCGACGCGCCCCTCGACGACGTCACCGATCTCGCCGTTCTGCACGCGCTCGACGGCCTCGATGTACGACGGGTGATACATCCACTGGAAGCCCATCGTGACGACGAGCTTCGGGTTGGCCTTGGCGATCGCGCAGCAGTCGTCGCACTCCTTCACCGTGATGCCGAGCGGCTTCTCGGCGTAGTGATGCTTGCCGGCCTTCAGCGTGTCGATGAACATCGGCGCGTGCCAATTGCACGGCGTCGCCTGCGTAACGAAGGTCAGGTCCTTGCGCTCGAGCATCCGCTTGTAGTCCGTCGGGCCGCGGTCGTAGACGTCCGGTTTGACGAACTCCTTGTTCTGGCTCTTGCGACGCGCCTCCATGAACTTCATCGTCTTGTCGATGCTGTCCTGGCTGATGTCGCAGACGGCCGCGATTTCCACCTCATCGATATTCAGCAGAGAGTTGACGTGGGCACCCCGGCCCCGCCCACCGACGCCGATCACGCCGACCTTCATCTTCTCGCCACTCGCCCCGCGAACGAGCGCCGGCGCGCCGATCGTCGCCGCCATGCCCATAGCCCCTGCCTTCAGCGCATCTCGTCGGGTCATGTCACTCGCCATGATGGATTCTCTCCGGTTGGGTTGATCTAGGGATCTCGGAAGCGCGGCGGGCCAACCGCCGACCCGCCAGAACTTCTGAAGTGTACCACGATCCGCGGGCGTCAACCAGTTAGCGAATCACGGAGAACCGCCGACGCGCGAGGCCCGGCGCGTTCCCGACGTCCGGCTGCCGCTCACTTCGCCTGATCGACCTCATACATGAAGGGATCGTACGTCTCGCGGAACGTGGTTGTGCGGTCCCCCATGCTCACCCGAACCGCATGCCGGCCGCCCGACGGCAGTAGGACCTTCAAACCACACGCCGGCACCTCTCCCACGAACGGCACGAGCAGCACCCAGTAGTCGGCGCGGGAATTGCCCGGGCCGACCTGCTTGGGCAGACGGAAGAACGGAATGGAGATCCAACCGGGCGCGCCCTTGGTGGGATACCCCTTTCCCTTCCACCGGTCCCGCTGGAACCCCCCGCACAAGCCCTTTTCCATCGCGATGGGTTCGGCACCGATGTCCGGCGATACGACGAGCAGCCCTCGATCGCCCTTGCGAAACTCCAACTCGCACGGGCGTTGCCGCACGAATTCGCCATAGACGTGCAGCAGCCACTCGAGTTTGTGCGTCCCGCCCTGCTCGGCGGTCAATGTGTCATGGATCAAGAAGCAGGCGCCGCGCGGGTGGTAGATCGTGCGGCGATGCACCACGCGCCCGACCGGCCCTCGGACGGTCTTCCACGCATACTCCCGCACACCCAAGCCGGCGTCGCCGATGCGCCGGCCGTCTAATGCCAAGTAGACGGAATCGTGACTGGTGTCCTTACCCGTGCCCAGCACGGACAGGGCAAAGCTCCCGTGACGCGCGGGCAGCGCGATCGACAGCACTGCCTCCTTCGAAGCCAGCCTTGCCGCCTTCCCTCCCGGCACGTTCGGGTCGTCAACGAGCTTCCCGCCTTCGACTTCGAAGGACGAAGCGAAAAGGGTCATCGCTTGGCCGCCACCCGTCGGCTCGAGCCGAACCGCCGCGATGTCCAGCGGCGTGAGCTCGCGCGGCGTGATGGTCAGCGTGTGCGGTTTCCCGTCGAGACGCAACCGCACGCGACCGCGCGAGGCATACCCGTCCCGGTGTTCGACCGAGACGAGGTCGAATGCGGGCGTCGTTTCCCAGTGAACGAGTCGGCCGGTGCTCTCGGCTTGGCTCTTGCCGTCCACCAGCACGGTATTGTGCGAGATCGTCTGCTTATGCCACTTCCACTGCTCGGGGAAGATGCAGTAGTGCGGCGCGCAGCCCGCGTCCGGGATCCAGTGGTGGCCGTCGGCGACCATGGCGAAGGAAAGCTTGTCGAGGTGGCCGTGTCCGCCGCCGTGCGGGCCATAGTCGAGGAACAGGTACGCTTCGTCTCGACCCCAACCGTCGCGGAGCACGGCCTGCCCCGCGTGCTCCATCAGGATCGACGCATAGGACGGCGGGGACACCTCCACCCCGTGCGGGGGCTCCCGGACGGCGGCAGGCCAGTCGGGCTCGGCCCTCCATGCACAAAGCATGTCACCGCGGGTCATCATCGTGGCCGCCCGAACGAAGTCGGGGTAGGCCGTGCGAATCGGCCGATCGTGGCCGTAGGAATCGTTCACCGACGGAAACTCCCCGTGCGGGTTTGCCGTCTTGGCGAGTGCCTCAAACGTGTCCGCCACGCTGAGGCCGAAGAACTCCTTCGTCCAGATCGGTTCGCCCAGGAGGTGCTTGGCCAGGGCATACTTGTACACCCCCTTCAGCACATACGCATGGTGCGCCGGGGAGCACTCCCACCAGGTGCCGTCCCGCAAGAAGAACACGTCCTTGAACAACCCCGGGAAGCGGCGATCGCACGCCTCGAGCCATCGCTGGGTCTCCGGGAACTCCCGGAGATACGCGGCCGCCAGCGCGAGCGAACCGAACGAGTTCGGGACCCAGTTGTAGATGTCGCTCCGTTTGGTCACCTGCTCGGCCAGGGGAATGAACTCCACCATCGATCGGTATTGGAAGTCGCCGAGGTCGAGCCCGAAATACAGAAACCGAAGGCGTTCGGTCGGCGTGAGTGCGTCGGCGATCCTGTCGTAGGCTCGGAACATGCTGGTCAGGTTGTAGGCCGGATCCTGAAACGTCACCGCCTGCCAGTTTCGCCCCACGAAGCGGAACGTCTGATAGCGGCCCCAGTGGTCGATCCCGGCGAAGAGGACCGCCTTCGCCTTGTCCGCGTACGCCGAGCAAGAGGTTCGGAGATAGGCCGCGGAGGAGGCGTTGAGAAGCTTCGTGCGTCGACCCGCCAGCTCGTTGACGCGTTTGCCCTCCGGTCGGCCCGTATAGAGCCGTCGCGGGATCGGCTCCCATCGCGGGATATCGGCGTCCAGGATCTCGCGATCCAAAGGCTCGCTCTCTCCGGATAGGCTACCCTCGGGCGTATCGGCGCGGGCGTATTGGCAAGGCGTCCTCCGATCGAGGAACCGCTGCACGCTTTCGGGCAACCGGCCGCCCTCGTAGACCTCGATCGCCCGCCAGCCGCAGCGACGTTCCTTAGAGACGCTGCCCCGAATCACGAGCCGGAGTCGCCGGGCTTCGATCGGCTCGAGTATATGC
Source organism: uncultured Planctomycetales bacterium (assembly GCA_964550865.1). GTDB lineage: Bacteria > Planctomycetota > Phycisphaerae > UBA1845 > JAFGLZ01 > JAFGLZ01. Next base: position 8,095 of record CAZKCX010000110.1, on the reverse strand, counting down.
AGGCAGATCTTGTCGCGGACGATGGTGTTGCCCTCAACGCTTGCCACCGTCTCCCACCCATCAAGCGTTTCGGCGAGAACCGCGTAGTCCGACGGCAGCCACGCCCAGCGGCACACGATGAACGACAGACGCGCCCGTCGCCCGAGATCGATCTCGACGATGGCCGGGAACGCATCCACCCCGTCGGTCCATTCCAACCCCTCGTCAGCGACGGGATCGGCGAGTCGGAAAGCAGCCCCGTTTAGGTTCAGCGCGCCCGCGCGACTCTCGGCCGGCTGAGAGAGACGAGACGACGCAATCAGATTCCGGCCCAGAGTCGTTGCATAAGGACAGGACAGGACCATGCACAGTTCGAGGACCACGACGACGACCTCCTCCAGGATCTCCCGGCACGATCGGGATGCCCGCGCGAGCAACGCTCAGACCATGCCGCGACGCTTTCGCACAATCCATTCCAAGAACACGAATCCACAGAAGAGCGCCCAGAATCCCCAGCGACTGCCGTGCACAAGCTCGCTGGTCAGGGTCTCCTCGTGACGACGACGAAAGTCCTGCGCGCCGATCTTCCGAAGCAGCGCGCTTAAGCCGTCCAACGTGGCGAACTCCCCGCCGGCGGGCAGCGTCCGTTCGGCCATCGCTCGCAACGTGTCGAAGTCCGCCAGCTTCTCGATCATCTCGACGTCTTGGGACTCCACCATGAACCGCTCCCGTCCGCGTCCGATCTCCTTCCCTGCCGATCGGGCGACCAGCTCGAGCTTGTACGTCCCCTCGTCCCGCGGGTCGACGGATACCTCGTAGATACCGTCCCTCTCAGCGAACTCCAGAGACACGACTTCGGCGTTCGGGGTCGTCATCCGGGCATCCAGCGCCACGTCGCGGTACACCTCGCCCCCGAAGGGGACGTCGACCCCCGCGCGTATCTCGACGCGGCGCTTGCCGCTCTCGAGCGCATGAAGCATGTAGCGCGGCCGATGCGCGGCGATCCACACTGCAGGACGACGGTTCGCCAACCAGAGGACGACCTGGCGCCAGAAGCGGCGGTGAAGCTCGCTCCCCTCGTCGAGCTGCATGCACCACTGCCACGTCGAATCGAACGCCAGCGCCAGGACGCGTCCGGCTCCGTAGGAGTGCGCGACGAGCAAGGGTTGCCCGGCTCCGTCGGCAGCCAGCACGCTCGCCGCCGGCTTGGGGTCACCGAACCGGCAGGCGCCGCGCATGGGCGGCAGCGCGCGCCAGGCTTCGGCCACGTCCGCATCGGAATCGGCGATCCGACAGATCATGTGCTCCAGTCCCTGTCGCGTCGGGAGCACGCGCACGGGTTGGTCCATCCATCCCGTTCGCGCTCCCACGGGGAGCAGATCCGCCAGCGGTGTACCGACGGCCCCGCCCTGCCCGAGGAACCCGCGGGTGCCCAGCACGGCAAGGCCCAGCCCGTCCCCGTCCACACGGTCCCGTATCCGCCGGAGCGTCGCCTCGTCCAGCGAGCCCGGCGTCGCGTCACCGAGGATGACGGCGTGATACCACTCCACCTGTACGGCCTCACCCGAGCCGATGCCCATGACGTCGGCACCCAGCTGCCCGCCGAGCAGCACTTTTTGCAGGCGGATGTCCTTGCTATGCGCGAGTGCCCGAACGAGGAACGTTCCTTCATAGCGAGGTTTGCCCTCCGCGTAGAGCACACGGATCACATCGTCGGTCACGTGAACGTACTGGCTCAGCGAGGCCGGCTTGCCCGACATGCGGAACCGCGCCGGCTCCGCTCGAACCTCGATCTTGTGCAGCCCCCCCACGCGCGGCGCGAACGCAAACCGGATGCGCCGCGATTCGTTCGGTCGACGGCAGCGCACGGTGCGACGATCGACGACGACGTCATCAAACAGCAGCTGGACGCTGGCCGGCTGGCCCTGCAAGCCCACAAAGGAGAACTCCGCCTCGATCGGCATCTCGTTCAGGGCAGACACGCGTCGCGGCGCGGTGAGTTCGCGGGCGATGATCGTCCGCGTCTCGCCGCTGGGCTGTTCGCTTCCGACCCCCACGGCCCACAGGGACACCGTGCCGGCCGCGAGGGACGACGCCGCGTCCAGGGGGTCCGCCAGCTCGCTGAAGTTGCTCACGCCGTCGCTGAAGAGCAAGACCCCGGCGACCGGTGTGTCGTTCTGCAGCGCGCTCTCGTACGCCTGCTGAACGGCATCGCCGATGGCCGTGTATTTGCCCCGGGCCTCCACCCGAAGCTCCGGAACGGGCACCACGTTCTCGGCGAAGCCGTATTGCAGGACGTCTACGTCCGACCTGAGTCGTCGTAACTCAAACGTGTGTGCGTCCAGCGCGTCGTGCAGGGCCTCGGCGCGGGTTCGCGGCCGGTCGCCTTCCTCCCGAACGACGTCCCGTACGGACATCGAGCGCGAGTCGTCCAGGAGCAGCACGAGACGCGAGCGGTCGTAGCGTACCCGCTTCTCTCGCGCGACCGGATTCAGCAGCAGCAGCAAGAGCAACGCCAGTGCGACGATCCGCGCGGTCAAGGGGAAACGCTTGGAGCCGTCGCTCGTCGCAGCCGGATCGTGATACGCACGCCAGCTCCAGAGGCACGCCAGGCCCACCAGGCCGGCCAGCCACCACCCCAGCGAACCGCTCGACGCGGGGGATTCCGAGCGAACGACCGTGAGAAGCCCCAACACACCCACAACGCCGATGCCAACGACGGACAGGACCGCCTGCCCCCGCCGACCACGAGCCGAGAAGAACCACCACGTTTCCCGCACCGCGATCAGGTCGGCAAGCGCGAGCGTCCAGATCGGATACCAGAGGTCGCTGCTGCCCTCCCGCCCGCCTGCGGACAAGATCACACCCGAACCGACGAGCGACACGGCGACGGTCGCGATCCATCGGCTCCTGCGGGAGAGCACCGGCCAGACGGGACGTACCAGAAGCAGATCTGCCGCCAAGATGACCCACAGAAACACCGCGACGGCGGGCCAGAGGGCGGGGTCCGGTTCGATGTCGATGTCCGCGAGAAGCATACTCGGCGTCTTGTCTTGGATGAGGCCGCCTCCCGGGGACCGGGGGTCAAACCACGTTTCCCCACCGATCCACGGCGGCGTCCGGGCATTCTGACATTCTAAGGACGAATCCCCTCGACGAGAAAGCACCCAGGTCACGAACGTCGAAAGGAGCCGGCGGATCGGCGCCGACGCCGAGCAATGCTCACCGTCGCTTACGTTGACTTCGTCCCGTCCTGCTGAGAGAATCGAAGCTCGGATTGTTGTTGCGTTGTCGATACAGGTGGAGTCAACCATGATCAAGGCTGTCGAACTGCGAAAAGGGCGGACCGTCATCTACGAAGACGACCTCTACGTCGTCCACGATTCCCAGCATGTGGCCAAGGGGAACAAGCGCAGCTACATGCAGGCCAAGCTCAAGAACCTCCAGTCCGGGCAGCTGCTGGACGTCCGCTTCCGCGTTGACGATCAGTTGGACACGCCCTTCATGGAATCCAAGGAAATGGAGTTCCTCTACGAGGACGGCGATGCCCTCGTCCTGATGGACACCGAAACCTACGACCAAACATCGCTCGAAAAGGACTTCCTCGGCGATTCGCTCCAGTTCCTCAAGCCCAACGAGCGTCTCACGTGTCAGATCTACGAGGGGAAGGTCGTCACTGCGGAACTGCCCAACGTCGTCGATCTCGAGGTCGTGGATACGCCGCCGGCCATCAAGGGCGCGACGGTGACCAACCAGAACAAGGACGCCACCCTGGAAACGGGTGCACGGGTCAAGGTCCCGCCCTTCATCGAACCCGGTGAGAAGGTCCGCGTCGACACGCGCAGCGGCGAGTATGTCGAGCGAGCGAAGTGATACCGTCTCACGAGTGAGCGTGATCCGTGCCTGACGCCATCGGCCAACTCTCCCGATACCAGACGAGCGCATGGGGGGAGCTCTTCTCTCGCGCCCGGATTCGATGGATCTCCGGGCTTTCCGCCCTCCTGGCCACGGCCCTGCTGGTGCTGTTGGGCCTCGGCGCGGCCCTCGGCGCCGCGCTCGGGGACGCCTCGGCGTGGGGCCCCCGCGGCGATCTCTTCGTGATGATCTTCGTCATCTGGATCATCCCGTGCCTGGCGATCGATGTCTTCGCCTTGTACCGCTGCATGCCGGGCCGTAACGATCGACTCGTCCTCCTGCTCCGTCGTTGGGTACGGGCCGAGGTCGATCCGATCGAAAGCGATGTCGCCGGCCTCAGCGACGAACAGCTCCTCGAGCGAAGTCACGACCTCCGTTCGCGGATCCGAGACCAGATCGCGCCCCTGCATTCGTGGTGGAACCGCCTCTCGCTCGAGCAGCGAATGGAGGACTACTACGCCAAGGAATACCGGCGCCGGATGCACGTGTTCTTGGATGAGGTCAAGACGAACGGACTGCTGGCCGAGGCCTTCGCGTTGCTCCGGGAGGCGTCCAAGCGGGCCCAGGTGCATCGGCAGTTCGAGTGCCAGATCATCGGCGGCAGCTTCCTCAACGATGGCATGATCGCCGAAATGAAGACCGGCGAGGGCAAGACGATCGTCTGCCACCTGGCCGCCTACCTCCACGTGCTCGCCGGACGCAAGGTCCACATCGTCACCGTCAACGACTACCTGGTGAAGCGCGATGCGGAGTTCGCTAGGCCGATCTTCGAGATGCTCGGCGCGACCGTCGGCTACCTCCAGGCGGACATGGGAACGTGGGGCCCGGACGCCGAGGAACGTCGCGGGGCGTACGAGTGCGACATCACCTACGGCCAGAACAGCGAATTCGGTTTCGACTACCTCCGCGACAACATGAAGATGGCGCGCGAGGACCAGGTTCAAGGCCCCCTCGACTATGCCATCATCGACGAGGTCGACAGCATCCTCATCGACGAGGCGCGAACTCCGCTCATCATCTCCGGCGAGGCCCGCGACGATCCGCTGCAGTACAAGCAGATGGACCAGATCGCGCGGAAGCTCATCGACGCGCAGAAGAAGGCCCAGCGCGAAACCGCTCGGCGCATCAAGGAATGGGGCGACAACCCGCCCGAGCAATACGCGAAGAATCCGAAGTTCGAGCAGGCGATCAAGAAGTTCGAGACCGATCCCGACTGGGTCGATCACGAGGAAGGCGAGGCCATCGGCCACCGGCATTACTACAAGGTCGAGAAGGACCGCAAGAGCGCGAGCCTGCTGGACGAAGGCGAGGTGATCGTTCAGAACGAGCTCGGCCTCGGCAGCCTGTCCGACGTCTCCAACACGCACGTTCGCCACCTGGTCGAGAACGCCATCCGGGCCCACGTGGTTTACGAGCGCGATGTCGACTACGTCGTCAGCCCGCAACGCGAGATCATCATCGTCGACCCGTTCACGGGACGTCTCCAGCACGGTCGACAATGGTCGGAAGGTCTGCACCAAGCGGTGGAGGCCAAGGAGAACGTCCCGATCAAGAAGCAGACGCAGACCGTCGCCACGGTGACGATTCAGAACTTCTTCAAGCTCTACCTCGAGCTCGCGGGCATGACGGGCACGGCCATGACCGAATCCGAGGAGTTCATGAAGATCTATGAGCTCGAGGTGCTGGCCGTCCCGACGAACCGTCCGGTCAATCGGCTCGATCACAACGACCGGATCTACCGCAGCGTCGACGCCAAATACGAGGCGATCGTCGAGGAGATTCACCAGGTGCATCAGTCCGGTCGGCCGGACGATCCGTGGCTGCTCGCCGACGTGCTGGCGGCGCTTCGGGATCTCCGCGCATCGCGCGGCGAATCCGTCGAGACGATCAACGAGGCCCTCAAGGAGTGGGATCACGGCGAGGGCTCGGGCGAGAAGCTCGCGCCCGTCTACGATGAGATCATGGGACCGCTCGCCTCCGGGCGCCCCGTGTTGGTCGGCACGACCAGCGTCGAGAACAGCGAGAAGCTCAGCAATCTTCTCCAGCGGACGTACGGCATCGAGCACGAGGTCCTCAACGCCAAGAACCACGCCCGCGAGGCCGAGATCGTCGCCGTCGCCGGCCATCGCCATCAGCCGAAGCGCGGCCATCAGAAGCAGCCGCTGGGCAACGTCACGATCGCAACGAACATGGCCGGCCGGGGCACGGACATCAAGCTCGAGGCCGGCGTGGTCAATCCCACTTGTATCGGCCGTCTGGAGTACGACGAGGCGGGATACGAGCGGATCATCGCGCCGCAGCAAGACGGCGAGCGCCGGGCGACCAAGTGCTGCATTCACTGCGACGAGTACGACCCGAGCACCCACTGCGCCCACTGCTTCAAGCCCAAGATCGACGATCGCTTCCCCATGCTGGGTCGCAAGGTCTGTGGTCTGAACTCGCCGTGTGGCCTGCACATTGTCGGCACCGAGCGCCACGAGGCCCGACGGATCGACAACCAGCTCCGCGGGCGATCGGGCCGTCAGGGCGACCCGGGCAGCAGCCGGTTCTTCCTCTCCCTGCAGGACGATCTCATGCGCCTCTTCATGGGCGAGAAGATGATCGCCCTGCTCGAGCGGCTCGGCATGACGGGCGGCGCCGCCCTCGACGACAAACACGTCAGCAAGGCCATCGAACGCGCGCAGAAGAAGGTGGAAGAGCGGAACTTCGCCATCCGGAAGAACCTCCTGGAATACGACGAGGTCTGGGACCATCAACGCCGGGACTTCTACAAGCAGCGGCAGCGCGTTCTCGAGGGGGAACGCCTCGTCGAGCTGATCTGGGACATGATCGACGAGACCATCGACCAGTCCGTCGATACGTTTCTCGGTCCGGACTTCCACCGCCAGGCCGTCGCGCAGTGGGCCTCCGAAAAGCTCAGCATCCCGATCGATCCGGCGCGGATCGAGGTCGACGACCTCCGCAGCGCCACCGAGAGCATCCGCGCGCAGGCGCGAGAGGAGGCACGAACCACCATCGCCCGCAGCGTGGGTGAATACGTCGACCCCGACATCGACGAGAGCGAGTGGGACATTCGCGGTCTGAGCAAGTGGGCCACCCGGTACGGCGTCTCGCTCAGCCAGAACCAGCTTCGCAAGATGCAGCCGCTCGACATCGAGGAGCAGGTGATGGAAGGGGCCGCCCGTCAGATCGAGGAGACGGACCTCTCCGCCGTGGAGCCCCTGCTCGACCCGCAGTATCCCATCGCCCGGCTGGCCGAGTGGGCGCGACTCCAATTCGGTGTGGACGTCAGCACCGACGACCTGAGGCCCGGCGAGACCGGAGACGACCCGACGCCCGCCGACAAGCTCCGCGACTACGTTCGGCGGTCCTACCGGAATCGGGAAGCCACCTACCCCGTGGAGGAGCTGCTCGACTCGACGCTCGGCCCCGACGCCGTGGGCGACAGCGCCTACGCGGCCGACCGGATCGTGCGGTGGGCCAATGACAAGTTCAACTGCGGGTGGCAACTCGAGGACGTGCAGAACAAGAACCCGGGCCAGATCTACGAGGAGCTCGTCGCCCTGAACCGCGAGTACATGGGCAACGGGAAGCTCGCCTCGGAGATCGACCAGGCGCTCACCGAACATCAGGGCGAGGAGCTGGTCGATTGGGCGAAGCGTCGCTTCGGCGGCCTCATCGACCAACCGGAGGAGCTGCTTAACGGCTCGAACGGCGATCCGCGCGATATCCTCCTCGATGCCGGGCATCGTCTCCTGCGCTATGAGCTGACACGCCTGGAGCAGATCGTATTGGTCACCTCACTCGACGATGAGTGGAAGGACCACATGTACGAGATGGATCTGCTCAAGTCGGCCATCGGCCTGCGGGGTTATGCCGAGAAGGACCCCAAGGTCGAGTACAAGCGTGAAGGCATGCGGATGTACGGGGAGATGATGGACCGGCTCCGTGAGCGCGTCACGCAGACGATCTTCCGCGCCCGCCTCGGAGGCGGCGTGTCCAGCGTCTACCGTGGCATCGAGACGCATCACGACGCGGCCGTCAACGTCGGCTTCAGCGAGTCGGAGGTCGAGGGCCTCGACCCGCAGGGCGAGGCCGCCAGGCCGCAGACCATCCGCCGCGAGGTCCCCAAGGTCGGCCGAAACGACCCGTGCCCGTGCGGCAGCGGCAAGAAGTACAAGAAGTGCTGCGGGCGGTGATC
>CAZKCX010000109.1:0-13113 GCA_964550865.1 uncultured Planctomycetales bacterium | reverse complement strand
CATCCGGCGCGGCCGCGCGGCATCCATGCCGCGGCTCGGGTAGGTAGTCGCGGTGTTTCTGAAACGCGGTACTAGGAGATACGATGCGATACGCCCTGCTATCTCGCAAGCCCTCTTCGCCCGCCACATCCCTACGCATCGCGGCGGGCGAAGCGCAGCACACACCGCTCGGCGCCGTTGCAGATCCGCTCGCCGAGCTCAAAGGACAGGTCGGCCCCGAACTCCGCCGCCCAACCGGCGTATTCGGAGTTGCAGATCCGACGGCCGATCGTCTCGGAGAGCTGCTCCCGGTTTGATTTCCGGAGCAGCTCATGCCACGGGCAATGGGTAAGCGTCACCTCGAATCCGCTTTCGTCCTCGTGCCGCGTCGCCGCAAACCGAAAGCCCTCGATCTCGAGCTTCGTCGTGAAGCACTCGAAGAGCGCACCCAGCCCGTCACCCGACCCGAGCAGCTCCTTCAGCTTCCTCGCCTGGATCTTGGGCATGACCTGCCAGACCGCATCGTCGATATCGAGGGCGCGGTCGAAGGTGTACGCCTCCTCCGTCTTCACGAACCACAACCCATCGACGGCCTTGTAGCAGCGATGGAAGTAGTCCGCCCGTTGCGCGTCGGTAAGCTTGGCCATGGCAGCGGCATCCTTTCTTCCGTTTCTTGCCGGATTGCGGTGAAGCTGGGCCTCGTCAGCCTGCGTGCTCTGCTGCGAAGGGCGCGCGCCGCCGGGACGACGTCCGCGCGAACGTCATCATCTTACGAGGCGTGGTCGGGAAGAGGAACCTCGGCGGACATGTCTTCATGCACTCCGAGCATGCCGTTATGATGCACACCGATAAACCCCACGCGATGCAAACTACAGAAAGGGTGGTTCTGCGATGCTCGCCTCACGTTGTTCCCTCGCCCTCGTCGTCTTCGTCGGGTTCGCCGTCGGCGGGCCGGCGACTCCGGCCCCGGCGGCCGAACGAGGCAGCGCGATCCTCTGGCGCGAGGTGAAGGTCCCGGAGGCGTTTCGTTCGGAGGCCAAGGTCAAGGGCAAGACGTACCGATTCGGCGGCGACGTTCGCCTGGGCGATCTCACCAACGACGGTCAGGCCGACCTCCTCGTCTTTCGCTGCGATACGGTCAGCGAGCTGAAGCCCGTCTTCCTGGGCGCGTTCGATCTGGCGGGCCGTCCGCTCTGGTCGGCCGGCCAGGGAGGGGCTCAACCTCTCCGGCCCGGCTCGGTGGCCATCCACGACATCGACGCCGACGGCAAGTCGGAGGTCGTCTGCTTCTGGCGGGACCCATCCATCAAAGCGGGCAAGAAGTCCATGGGCGACGTGGTGGTGCAGCTCCGCGACGGCGCGACGGGCAAGGTCGAACGGCAGGCCGCACCGGAGGCCGTTCGAAAGCAAAAGGGATGGGGGGCGAACTGGTGCCATCACCGAATCCTCATCTGCAACCTGCGTGGCACGTCCACGCCCCAGGACTTCGTCATCAAGCTCGGCGATCGGATCCTCGCCTTCGACGACAAGCTGAACGTCCTGTGGACCTATTCGATCCGCTGGAACGAGTACGGCAAGTGCTCGGCCTATATCCCCTCCGTCGGCGACATCGACGAGGACGGCCGGGACGAGGTCAACGGCGGCTACTTCCTCCTGGAGAGCGACGGCCGTCCGCTCTGGGAGAAGAGGCTCGGACCGCACATGGACTCCGTGGCCATCACCGAATGGGACGGCAAGCCGCGGGCGATTTGCTCCGGTGCCGGCCACGTCATGGACGCCAAGGGCAACGCGATCGTCTCGCTCGGGAGAAAGGTCGTCCCGCACGGACAAGAGGCCCGCGTGGCCAACTTCGATCCGGATTCCCCCGGCCGCGAGATGGTCATCCGTTACGCGGGGCACACGCCGAAGGTCATGCTCGTCAGCAACCAGGGCAAGGTGCTGCGACGATTCGAGGTGAACTCCTCGCCGAACGAGACCGGCCTGGAGGCCGTCTACTGGAACGGCCCCGACGCCCCGGCGCTGCTTTATAACGGCGGGCTGCTCTTCGACGCCCACGGCAGGGTCGCCGTCCGTCCACCCGAGCTGCCGCCGCCCGTGGGCGACCGCAAAATGGGCTGGTACCACTGCATCCCGGCGAACGTCTGCGGCGATGTGCGCGAGGAGATGGTGCTGTACAATCCGTGGAGCGTTTCGGTGTACGTCTACACGGCGGCACCGCTGAACGAATCCGCGTATCAGCGCTATCGGCCGACCCCGCGGCAGTACAACGCGCGGTTGATGGACTAAACGGCGCAGCTTGAACGGTGAAGTGCGCACCACGCCGCGCGGACTCGCTTGACGATTTCGCCGAATCGGCCTCTACTGGGCACCGTGCGGATCGCGATGAGGCTTCTGGCGACCGTGCGGGAAGCAATACCTCTGCGGCACGGGTTGCGGTCCAAGCGAGGGCCCGGGAATGGCGGAAACGGACAACCCCATCAGTCTGACGGTCTTCTTCCCCTGCTACAACGAGGAGGCGAACGTCGAGCGCGTGACCCGCGCCGCCATGGAAGCGACCGAGAAGGTCACCAACGACTACGAAGTCATCATCGTCAACGACGGCAGCAAGGACCGGACCGGCGAGATCGCCGATCGCCTGGCGTCCGAGCATCCGAACGTCCGGGCGGTGCACAACAACCCGAACCTGGGCTACGGCGGCGCGCTCCAACGGGGGTTTCGAGAGGCGACGAAGGAACACGTCTTCTACACCGACGGCGACGGCCAATTCGACTTCGAGGAGATCCCCAAGCTGTTGCCGCTACTGAAGGACTACGATATCGTTTCGGCCTATCGGCTGGACCGAAAGGATTCGCTGCTCCGCAAGTTCAACGCCTTCGGCTGGACGACGCTGGTCAACCTCGTCTTCCGTCTGTGGCTGCGTGACATCGACTGCGCGTTCAAGATCTTCCCGAGGAAGCTCTTCGACGAGATCGAGATGAAGAGCATGGGCGCGCTGATCGATACGGAGATCCTCGCCCGCGCGAAGAACCGCGGCTACCGGATCGGCCAGATCGGCGTCCACCACTATCCCCGTGAGGCCGGCGAGCAGACGGGCGCGAACCTCAAGGTCATCCTCCGCGCCTTTCGTGAGCTGTTCCGCCTTCGCAAGGAAATTGCCCGCGATCGCGGGTAAGTCGTCCCTCCTAGGTTTGCCCCGTCGCGCTCCTGCGGCATGTCGTTTCAACGTTCCGGAAGCTACCTCCCTCCCGCCGATTGGCATACACTACGGGTTCCGCAGTGGAGTGGCAGGCACGGGTTCTGTTCCGAAGGCATGGCCATGAATCTTCTCGATTACCGACGCATGCTCGTCCTGGCCGACGGACGTCTCGATCCGTTCGGGGCCAAGACCGCCAACTCCGTGATCCGATACCGCCCCGACGACGTCGTGGCCGTCCTTGACCCGCAGCACGCCGGGCAGGACCTGGAATCGTTGCTCGGCCACGGCAAGGGCATACCCATCGTCGCCTCCGTGGCGGATGCAGGTTCCTACAGGCCCGATGCGCTCCTCATCGGCATCGCGCCCATCGGGGGGCAGCTCCCCGAGGCCTGGCGGGGGCATCTCGTGGATGCCATCCGAGAGGGCATGGCCATCATTAGCGGGCTCCACGTGATGCTCCGCGACGACCCGGAGCTGGCCGACCTGGCCCGCCGACACAACGCCGAACTGATCGACGTCCGGGAGGCGAGCGCGTTCGACCGCGTCGCGGACGGACGCGCGGCCACGTTCCCGGTGAAGCGGGTACTCACCGTCGGCTCCGATTGCGCGACCGGTAAGATGGTTACGACGCTGGAGCTCCGGTCCGCGGCCGCACGAGCCGGTTGGGACGCGGCCTTCGTCGCGACGGGACAGACGGGCATCATGATCGAGGGCTGGGGCATCGCCGTCGACCGGGTCATCAGCGACTTCGCCGCCGGGGCGGCCGAATGGCTTTGCGAGCAGGTGGCCGATCGCCAGATCGCCTTCATCGAGGGGCAAGGCTCGATCTCGCATCCGGGCTACTCCGGCGTGAGCTTGTCGCTCTTGCACGGATCATGCCCGGACGCCCTCATCCTCTGCCATCAGCCGGGCCGTACGCATCACCACGGTGTCGAGAAGGTCTCCGCCGCGCTGATGGAGCATGTCGCATTGAACGAACGGTTGGCGTCGGCGCGGCATCCCTGTCGCGTGGTCGGCGTGGCGCTCTACACCGCGCATTTGGACGAAGACGAGGCACGTGGTGCGATCGACGCCGTGGCCCGGGAGACCTCGCTGCCGACGACCGACGTGCTCCGTTTCGGGAGCGACCCGCTGATCGACGCCCTCCGCACCGAGCTCGCTTTGTCGTAGTACTGCATTTCAGAAGTATCGCGACTACCTGCCCGAGCCGCCGGATTCATCCGGCGCGGCCGCGCGGCATGAATGCCGCGGCTCGAGCAGCAACCGTGGCATGCGTTGCCCTGTCCATAGTCGCACAATTTGTGAAACGCGGTAGTAGTCGGCTTGCGGTGCGCCCCTTCCCTTTGCTAAAAGGGGATACGAGCATCTGTGGCGGCAGTGTCTTGATCCCATTGCGTTGAGGCGTCTTCGAACACTCGGTCAGCCGACGCGAGGGGATCGATGAGGAGCTACTCGATATGCGACGAGACGGTTTGATCCTGACGTGCTTCCTGGCGAGCATGACGGCGAGCGGCGCATCCGCGGCCCCGAAGATCCACTGCGACAATCCGGTGCACAACTTCGGCACGATCTGGAGCCATGATTCCGTCAAGCACGGCTTCGTGATCAAGAACGTCGGTGACGCGCCGCTGGAGATCAAGCGCATCCGCAAGACGTGCGGCTGCACCATCGTCGAGGGCAAGCCGCAGACCATCGCCCCCGGCGCCTCCGCGACAATCCGGGCGGAGATCCGGGGCAAGACGCTCCGCGGCAAGGTCAGCAAGGCCATCAACGTCGAGAGCAACGATCCCAAGACGCCCGTCTACCGGCTGACCTTCACGGGCGAGGTCAAGTCCCTACTCAGCATGAACCCGAGGATGGCGCGCTTCTCCGAGCTCGACCGCACCGAGCCGTCCACGATCGAGATCACAATCACCAACAACACCGACAAGCCCATCCGCATCTCCGAGCCGGTCAGCACGCTGCCGAACGTCTCCGCAACGCTCACCGAAGTCGAGAAGGGCAAGGTGTTCAAGGTGACGATCACCGCGCGGCCGCCCTACAAGGGGAACTTCGTGCACGGCAAGGTCACGCTCAAGACGGATCTGCCCGGCCACGCGCAGCACATGATCCCCTTCTTCGGGCGTCTGCCTCCGGCCATCGAGATCCGGCCCAAGGAAGCCCGCGTCATGAACCTCGGAAAGCTGGAGGCGGGCAAGGAGTACAGCCAGACGTTCCGCATCGTCTCGATGGACGATTCGGCGTTTCAGATCACCGAGGTCAGCAGCAACAACTGGCGGGTCTTGCCGACGATTCGAGAGATCAAGCCCGATCGCGAATACGAAGTCCGGGTGCAGGCGCATCCCCCGTACGAATGGGGCATGAACCGCGCCCAACTGACCTTCAAGACGGCGTCGCCGTCGGCCCCCAGCCTCAGCGTCCAGGTCTACGGGGAGCTGCCGCCGCCGATCGCCATGAGCTCGCCCTCGCTGAACTTCCGGGGCCTTCAGCCCGATCGCCCGGCCGAGACGTCCCTGACGTTGACCGTCAACGACGCCTCCGGGGCGGACATCACCGCCGCGCGGTCGAGCGTGAAGAACGTCGCTGCCCAAGTCGAGACCCTCCAGAAGGGCAAGCAATACAAGCTCACCGCGAAGGCCACGCCGCCCATCTCGGGAAGACGACTCGAAGGCGAGGTCGTGCTCGAGACCACCCATCCGAAGATGAAGACCATCACCGTGCCGATCCGGTCGATGACGATTCCGCGGGCGATGCCGGACGTGTCGATCATCCCGGATCCCGTCGTCGTGATCCCTCCCGCCAAGGCGGGTGGGCAACCAATAAGCACGCGGCTCATCGTCCGCGCGAACCGAGACGCCAAGGTCCGCGTCACCAGGGTCGAGACGGGCCGGAGCGACATCAAGGCGAGCATCGAGCCGCAGAAGGGGCTCGAGGATAAGATGACGTTCGTCCGGCTGACCATCCCCGCCGACGCGACGATTCCGGATCAGGGAGTGCCGATCACGATTCACACGGATCATCCGAAGCACCCCAAGGTCGTCCGCCGAATCGCCCGCGCGGGCTCGCTCGGCGCGCGAGTCCTGTCCCGGGGGCGCGGAGGGGCCGTGGGCAGTCGACTCAGGTCGATCCGGGGCGGCTCTCGATGACGACGTTCTTCGCGCGGCTGGGTGTTTTGCTCGTTGCGCCGGCGGTGTTCGGCGCGATCCACTATGCCGTGGCGTCGCGATCGGACGGGCGGGCGACGCACTACGTCCCGCCGACGACGCAATCGGCCATCGCCAGCCCTGAGGTCGCGCAACGGGTGTCGATCACGCTGGAGGCGCTGCGCCGCCGGCTCGAAGGGGAGGGCGGCGTGCTCATCGACGCGCGGTCGCCCGACCTGTACGCCGCCGGCCATATTCCCGGCGCGAGGAACTTCCCCACGGAGACCGTCGAGGCGGACGTCATGCCGTTGGTCGCGGCGGTCGAGCCGGATGCCGACGTCTTCGTCTACTGCGAGAACCCGAGCTGCGAGGACAGCAGCCGACTGTACGACATCATGACGGGCCTGCTGGAATACCGGAATGTGCGGCTGTTCCCAGGTGGGTATGAGGCCTGGACCCAGGCTGGCCTGCCGGTGGTAAAGGGCCCGCCGCCATGAGCCCCGCGTCCCGCCGCTGGATCCACCGCGTGCTCCGCTGGTCGTTGGGGGTCGTCCTGATTGCCGCGGCCGTCGGCGTGCCGGGGACCGAGTGGGGTTCCGGCAAGCTGCGCCACCCGCACAGCTTCGCCAAGAGCATTCGCACCTATCAGATGGTCCCCGCCCCGATCGTCTTCCCGATGGCCGTGTACCTGCCGTGGCTGGAGCTCACGGTCGGCGTCGTCCTGCTGACGGGCCTCTGGCGACGGGAGAGCCTCATCGTCGCGCTGCTGTTGGGAGGGATGTTCCTTGCGGCGAACCTGACCGCCATGGCCCGGGGCCTCGAGGTCGATTGCGGCTGCTTCGGGGCGGGCTATCACGGATCGGCCGCGCGAGAGGCGGTGATCGCCGTCGCCATGATCGCCGCCACCGTCCTGGCCCTGGCGCTGATCCGGACACCCGATCCCTCCGCCGGCAAACCGAGTCCGGACTAGTATTGCGCTTCAGAACCATCGCGACGATATGCCCGAGCCGCCGGATTCATCCGGCGCGGCCGCGCGGCATGAATGCCGCGGCTCGGGCAGCGATAGTGGCGGGTGCGGTCCTGTCCATAGTCGCACGACTTGTGGAACTCGGTATTAGGCTCCCGCCGCCGATGGTACACCGCGGCGTAGCGAGAAACCCCATCGAGTCGCATAGGGCAAGGAGACGTCGACGTCTTCTCAGCGCCGGCCTGTCCTCAGGCCGGTCGGGGTGCGTCGGCAGGAAATCTGCGCCGGGTCCGTCGTCGTTACTGCGTCATCCCGACGAGGTGCAGCAGCAGGGCGTTGGTCGCGCCGGGTTCGCGGAGGTGCGTGCCCGCCACGACGACGATCAGGTCCCCGTTCTCGACGAGGCGGCGCTCGACGAAGAGCCGATCGAGCGCGGCGAGCATCTCGTTGTCGTCGCTGGGTCGAGCCGCCTGCACGGGCAGCACGCCGTAATACAGGCACATCCGGCGGCAGGTCCGTTCGTTCACGCTCAGACCGATCAGCGTCTGCGGCAGGCGGCGCTTGCTCAACAGGCGAGCGGTGAAACCACTCTCCGTCCACACCGCGATCAAGTTCGCCCCCAGCTCGGAGGCCATCACCTGCGCGCCGTGCACGACCGCCCAGGTCACCCGCATCGTGGACGGGTGTGGATGGCGCTCGACGTTCGGCCCCGAGCGCGCGAGAAACTCCTCGGTCTCCTGCGCAACGCGGTTCATCGTCGAGACGGCCGCCACCGGGTGTCGGCCGACGGACGTCTCGGCCGAGAGCATGACGACGTCCGCGCCGTCGAGGATGGCGTTGGCGATGTCGCTGACCTCGGCCCGCGTGGGGGTGGGCGCGGTGATCATGGACTGGAGCATCTGCGTGGCGATGACGACGGGTTTGCTGGCCCGCTGGCAGCGAAGCGTGATCTCCTTCTGCACGAGCGGCACCTGGGCGGCGTCCATCTCCACGCCCAGATCGCCCCGGGCCACCATGATCGCGTCGCTGTGTTCGATGATCTCGTCGATGTGCTGGAGGGCCTCGGGCTTCTCGATCTTGCTCATCACGCCCATGTCGGATTCGCGCTCCTTCAACCGGCGGCGGAGCTCGTAGATGTCTTCCGGCGAGCGGACGAACGACAGCGCGACGAAGTCGAGATCATGTTGGATCGCCCATTCGAGGTCGTCCAGGTCCTTCTCCGTCAGCGACGGCGTGGAGACGGCGGAGTCCGGCAGGTTGACGCCCTTGTTCGAGCGAAGCATCCCGCCGCGGAGGACCTCGCAGTGCAGCCCCGTGGGGGCCTTGTCGCGGACGCGGAGCTCGAGCTTGCCGTCGTCGATCAGGATGCGGTCGTCGACGTCGGCATCCTCCACGATTTGGGGATGGTTGGTGCTGAAGCGCTCGGCCGTGCCCTCGCACGGCTCGCGCTGGATGACGATGCGGTCGCCGTCCTCGATCGCCACCTCGCAGCCGGCGATGTCGCCGACGCGGATGCGGGGTCCGCAGAGGTCACCGACGACGGCGATGACGATATTCTTCTCGCGGGCCACGCGGCGGACGCGCTCGAGCGCGACGGTGTGCTCGGCGAGCGTGCCGTGGGAGAAGTTCAGCCGGACGGCGTCGAGCCCGGCCTCGAACATGTCCGCCAGGACGGCGTCGTCGTTGCACCCCGGGCCGATGGTCGCAAGGATCTTGGTCTTGATCATGGCGAAGGATTCTCGGCGAGAACCCGCCGGAGTGCAACCGTGTTGTGCCGGCATCGTAGCACGGGCGTCCCGCCCGTGAGTCATGGGCAAGCTTGCCACGGCGAAGCCCTGTCTTCGACCCTCCCCCTCTCTACGGCATTGGTGGTCCAGGGGACCTACCCTTCGTTCCCCTTCAGAGCCAGGGCGGCTCCCGCGGCGTGGCCGGGTCCTCGGCCCGGTCAGCCCTATTCAACGACAAACAGCGACGGGCCTGAGGACAGGCCGGCTCTGAAACAACAATTGACGCCTTTGCTTCGAAGGATGGGCTGCTCAACACCCCAGCACGGGCGAAGCCTGGAGGCGGCCGTATCCCAGTGTTCGATCTTTGTTGCGGGCAGCTTACGACTACAGCGCAGGGTCGACGAAACTGCCGACCTGCTCGTCGTCTTCGGAAGCGCCAGAGAGGCTGCGCATGCCCCAAGGCCACTACCTTGCGCTGTAGTCTTGGGCGTCGGGCGAGTCGGCGAGTCCTTCGGTTGTGGCCCTCTCCGCGCGGAGTCGGACCATGCACGACCGCAGGCGCCCCAGGACGATCAGATGGAGGGGAAGCATGAGCAGCAGGGTATCGAGGGCCTCCGGCGCGCCGACGACGACGAAAGGCGCGCCCCAGCAGAGCACCTGGGCAAGGAGGCCGAGCAGCACCACGACGTAGGCCAGAATGACAACCGTACGCCGCCGCGTGAGGATCAGCAGGGCAAGGACGGCGGCGACCACAGACCAGCCCATCAGAACCTGTCGAATGATCTCCCAGCCGGGCACGGGCGTGTAGCTGACAAACCACGATAGGCCGAGCGAGACGGCGATCGGAACGGTTGTCCCCAGTGCCTCTCCTGCCGCGTTGATCGCGTAGCTCGCCGAGAGGTACTGACCCGTCAGGGCCGGGATGAGCGATGCGGCCACCAGGAGCAGCATCAGCAGCGCGCATACCGGAACACGGCCGGACCACGAATGCCGACGTGCGGTTCGGCGCGCCTGGCTGACCGACAGGCTGTAGCGGCGAAACGGCGGCGCGACGAGCAAGACCAACAATCCGAGCGGAAACGCGCCCGCGCGCAAGGCCACCCACAGGTAGTCCCCCACCATCAACCGCGGAAAGCCGCCCCATCGCGTAATGACGTAGCCCGCCGCAACGGTCAACCCCGTGGCGAACAGCGCGAGCAACGCCGCGCCGATGAGGTTCCGCCTTGCCCGACGCGCGTTGAACACGGCCGAGAGCCCCGCAAGGACCATGCACTCCAGCGAGAGCAGGCTGCACAGCGCCCATGTGTGCCGCGTGACCTCGGACACCTTGGTCTGCCGGAGGGCCTTCTCGTCGGGCGAGAGGGGCTCGACACCCGACGACGGTGAAGCCCCCTGCGGCGCGCCCTTCTCGATGGCGGCGCGCACGGCCCGCGTCGTCGTGGGTTTCGTTGTGGGCTTCGAGGGAACGCGAGGCGCGGCGTCGACGGCGGGCGGCACCGACGGCGTTTCAGGCTCGGCCGGCTCTTCGCCGTGCACCCAATCGGTGGGGTTCATCGACCAGGGGAAGGTCTGACCTTCGGACGGGCGCGAGGTCTCGGTCGGGGGGCGGGGCGCACGGGGCGAGATCGCCGGTCTTGTCGGGATCGCGGGCCTCCGCGGGACCTTGGTCTTCGGCCGGGCTGGAATGCGTTGAGGCGGTTTGGGCCTCGGCGGTGGCCTTCGCGGCGGCCGTCGTGGTGGCGGGGCCGGCTGCTGGGCCCGTGGATTCGCCATCGCCCGCGCGAAGATCCGGGCGAGCTCCATTCGACTTACATGGCGGTTCACCGTCCATGCCGTATCCGCCAACCACAGGGCGACGCCGACCGTGATCAGCCCGATCAGTCGCCAGAGGATCACCCCTCCCTGCCGGACCGTGGGCGTCGCTTCGCGCCCGTTGCGTGGCTCGCCTCTCGGGTCTTCAGCATGCCCGGCCGTGTGCACGAACGCTAGCCCTCCGGCCAGTTCCGCGGACCCAAGCTCAGGAACAATCCGTCGCCGACGATGGGCCACTCCTCGAGGTATCGGTTGATGCGCTCGACCGTCACGGCGTCGACCTCCTCGAGGCGCTCCTCGACCGTCTTGGGTCGGTCGTAGTCGCCCAGATCCTCCGCGATCTGCATCAACCGATGATAGGCGGCCTCGGACTCCACGGCCAGGTTCGTCATCAGCCGGTTCTTGACGCGTTGCACCTCGTCTTCCGCGGCGCCCTGCTTCGTGATCTTCTCGGCCTCCCGTCGCATCGCGTCGGCGAACTCCTCGGCCTTCTCGGGCAGACACAGCCCATCGAGCATCATCATGCCGCAATCATCGTAGCCGACGTGGTACACGCCCGCCCGCGGCGCGATGCCCGTCTGGACGATCTCCCAGTAGAATCGCGAGTTGCGTCCTCCCAGAATGCTGGACACCGCCCGGGCGACCTCCACGTCGGGATGATTCGACGGGGGGGCCGGATACACGAACCCCACCGCCTGCTGATTGAAGCGCTCGGCCTGGTGAACGGCCGTCCCGCCCCCGAATTCGGGCGGGCGGCGTTCGCCGTTGCGCTCGACGCGGGACCAATTCCCACAGTAGCGCTCGGCCACGGAGACGATGGCCTCCGGCTCGATCTTCCCGGCCGCGATGAGAATGAGGTTGGACGGACTGTACATCCGCTGGAAGTATTCGTGCATCCGGTCGCGCGAGAGCGCCCGGATGCTCTCCTCGGTCCCGAGCACGGGCCACCGCAGAGGATGATCGGGGAAGAGCCGCTCGTGGATGACGTCCCACGCCAGGTGCTCGATCGAGTCCTTGCTCATGGCGATCTCTTCGAGCACGACGCCCTTCTCCATGTCGAACTCGTCCGGCGGCAGCGTGGAGCGCATCATGTCCGCCAGCAGCTCGATCTGGTCGTCCACTTTGTCCGCCGGCACCCACCCGTAGTAGAAGGTGCGGTCCTTGGCGGTGAAGGCGTTGGCGTGACTGCCCATCGTATCGAGCGCCACGGTGATCTCTCGCCAATCGCGCCGGGGCGTGCCCTTGAAGCACATGTGCTCGAGGAAGTGGCTCACCCCCGCCAGGTCGGGTGTCTCGTCCCGCGAGCCCGCGTTGACCAGAACCCCGGCCGCGGACGATCGAACGGACGGCATCACCTCCGTAACGATCCGCAAGCCGTTGTCCAGGCGGGTGTCGGTGAAGGGGGAATCGCTCGTTGCCATACGCGTACTCACGTGGTTTCGGCGGACGCCGTCAATTGTTTCGGACCGAGGGTCAGCACACCGAGTCGATCCCTTCGGTGCGTCTCCAGGTAGTCGCGCACGTCGTCCAGCGTCACGGCGCGAACCTGTTCCAGCTTCTCCTCGACGGGGATGGGGCGCTCAAAATGGAGCAGGTCGTCCGCGAGGCTTTCCGCGCGGGCGTGCGTCAGATCCGACTCCCGTAGCCGCCGGGCGACGATGCCCGTGACCGCGCGGTCGAGCTCCTCCGGCCCCAGGTCTTCCGTCAGTCGCTCGATCTCGCGAAGCAGGGTGGCGAAGGTCCGATCGCAGCGATCCGGCGTGGTGCTTGCGCCGGCGTGGACCATGCCCGCCCCGCGAGGACGATTGAGCCACGCGCCGACCCAGTAGACCAGTCCCTGCTTCTCCCGGACCTCGGTGAACAGCCGCGCGCTCATGCCTCCCGAGAGGATCCCAACCACGACGCGCTCGACCGGGTCCTCCGGCTCCCCCATCGCCACGCCGGGCCAGCAGAGCATCATGTACTCCTGCTCCTGGTCCTTAGGGTAGTGGCGCGTGCTCGGCGAGAACTCCAACGGGATGGGCTCACGTGCCTCCTCGGTTGCGGGGCCGAATCCCTGGAAGACCGAATCGATCTTGGCGGCGACCTTCTCGGGATCGAAGTCGCCGACCGCGGAGACGAGCAATCGCGGCGCCGCGAGCGCCTGCCGCCAGTAGGTCTCCATCGTATCGCGGGTGATGGTTTCGAGCGTCTCGCGCTCGCCGAGCGGATCGCGGCCCAACCTCGGCCCATACGCCTGCGCGGCGATCAGCTTGCTGTAGCTCTCCTCGCCCTCCAGCGGCGGCATGC
>CAZKCX010000108.1:0-13214 GCA_964550865.1 uncultured Planctomycetales bacterium | reverse complement strand
CGACGGCGTCCTTGAGGTGCAGCACGTCCTTCTTGAACCGGCTCTGAAACACCACGCCGAGCGTCCGGTTCGTCTTCTCGGCGACGGCCATCATCTCGTCGCACTGCTGGGTGGAGATGGCCATCGGCTTCTCGACGAGCACGTGCTTTCCGTCCTGCATGGCGGCGACGGATTGCGGCGCGTGGTTGTAGGGCGCGGTCGTCAGGATGACGGCGTCCACGTCGTCGCGGCTCAGGGCCGCGTCGAGATGGGTCGTGTGGGGCACGCCGTATTTCTCGGCGAACTCCTTCGCGCGTTTCTCGGTGCGCGAGAACACGAGGACCAACTCGGCCTCGGGAAGCTCCCGAATGGACCGCGCGTGGGCGTCTGAGACCATGCCCGCGCCGATCAAGGCGATTCGAATGGGTTCGTCGGCCATGGGGTGTTACCTCCGCTCGATGGTTCGTCTTCTGGTGTGGGTTTGTAACGGCTGGCGGCCGGAGTTTCAAACGTCGCGGGGTTTGGCCTCGGCAGGCGACAGGAGGATCTCGGTCCCTGTCTGTGCCGGCGCGGGCCAGGGGGCACCGCAATGCGGACACCTGTCCCAATCGGTCGGCCTGAGCCTGCCGCAGGAGGAACAGGCAAGACGCTCGGAGACGAGGAAGAGGCTCCGCGCCACGACATAGCCGGGCATGCTGAACAGGAGCGCCATGCCGATGCCCAGCCCCATATCGAAGCGCGTGCTCCGCAGTCGGAGATGCCACCATGTCAGCACGGCGGCGAGGAGGGTGACGCCCAGGCTGATTGCGAAGTAGTCCGCGCGATACGGCCATCGCAGCCACGACCCGATCATCCGATGGACGTTGGGAAACCTCTGCTCCAGGAGCTTGTCGATCAGCATGCCCACCCAGGGCGGCATGATGGAAGCGGCCACCGTCAACGTGACCTTTCGCGATCGGCTCAGCCCCTTCGACGAAGGCACGTCCACCTTCCATCGATCCAGGATCGAGCCGTCCGTCGCGATGTGGTAGACGACGCAATGCGCCGGCGCGAGGTTGCAGATCACCAGCTTGTCGTCGATCCAGGCCGTCTGCCAGATGACGTTCTTGCGGAGGTCCGGCGGCAGCTCCGCCTTGAGGTGCGTCTTCAGCTTCACGTCGATCACGCGAAGCGTATTCCCGCAAAGGATGATGCCCATATTGCGGACCCACCCAAGCGCGCGGATCGGCTCCGCGGGCGATTCCCACAAGGTAAGAACGGTCTGCCGGTCGAGATCGATCGCGTACAGCCGCTTTCCGTCCACCCAGATGTTGCCGAGAATCGGCGCGGTCGCGATATAGCGCGGATCGGAGAACCGCGCATGGGGTTCGTTGGGATCGATCTGGCCTTCCGGACCGAGGTAGCCAAGCAGGCGGCCGTAGGGATACAGATACCCTACGAACAGCCCTACGTACGGCAGCTCATGCCAGATGGGCGCCTCCATCCCCGGCACGGGCAGATACCGCCAACCGGTCAGGTCGGCTCGACGCCCGCCCCGCCAACTGGGCTCGAGCACCTCGGTGAAGTCCGCCATGTGTCCGAGCCGCGAGCGCGGGGCCTTGTGCTCGGGGTATTCGCCGATCTCGTTGCCGTCGAGGTCGTACCACGTGACGATGCGCTGCCGGCGCTTGTGCGACGACAGGCTCTGGCGATGCTCCAGCCGCGGCACGCCTTTGCGATCGAAGACGATCCGCCACGCGAACAGGTCCTGGCCGCTGGCGGTCAGGTTGGTCGAGATCGGCGCGAGCATGGAGGCCACGCAGAACAGACCCGCGCATAGCACGAAGGCCAACAGGATCTCACCGAAACATCGAGCCAACGCCCGCACCATGACGCTAGCCCTCCCACCGCACGAGCAGATAGACGTTGACGTACCAGAGCACGACCACATAGATGCCGCCGATCAGGAACGCCGTCTCCATCGTCGGCACGACGTCGGCCATCACATAGCCCACCGGAAGCGGCAACACGAGCGGGAGCAACCGCCCGCCGTACCAGCGCGCCGGCCGCCAGGCCGCCGCGATGGCCGAAAGGTAGAACAGATAGCCCACCAGCCAACCGAGCAACGGGGCGGCGATCATCCACGGCTCGAATGGGGCCGAAAGCGATGCGTTGACGCACCAGAGCGTCCCCACCGCCGTCGCGATCAGGCCGGGGACCCAAAACATCAGCGTGCCGGCCACCAGCTTGCCCACCGCCAGCCGCACGCGCGACGCCGGTCGCATGAAGAAGAAGCCCGACGCCCCACCGACCTCGGGCAACCCGTGCCACAGCCCGAATCCGATGCCGAAGACCATCGCCAGCAAGAGCACGTCGGACAACCGTACCAGGGGAAAGCGCGTGTCGATGTCGATCACGCCGAACATCGCAAAGGGGCGGACGATCCGCCCCAGCTCGAACTCCGCCGGCCACGACGCCAGGTTCAATACGGCATACCCGCTGAACAAGGCCGTCGCGCCGACCGTCCAATACCAGCCACTTCGCCAGTCCTTCTCGATGATGGCCGTGATCATCGCCGGTCGGCCTCCTTCGAGACGAACTGGGTCGGTCCGCCGCTGTTGTAGTCGATGAAGAGGTCCTCGAGCGTGCTGTCCAACGGCTCGACCCGTCCCGCACCGCGCTCGCGAAACAGTCTCTCGAAGGAATCCTGGTAGTGCGCGACCGTCAAGATCGCCTGATGGCCGTCCGCCTGGATCCACACCAGGCCGGGGACGTCCAAGAGGTCGGGAAGCGCGCCGTCGAACTCCACGCGCACACGGCGGAGCGTCTGCTTGAATTCCGTCAACGTGCAGTCGACGCGCAAGACGCCTCGGGAGAGGATGCCGATCCGGTCGGCCACGCGCTCGACATCGGCGAGGACGTGGCTGGAGAAGAGCACCGTGCGGCCCTTCTGTTGGATGAGCTGGATCATCGACTCAAGGAACCGACGGCGGATGACGGGATCCACGCCCAGCGTCGGATCGTCCATGATGAGCAGGTCGGGATCGCACGCCAATGTCAGCGCCAGGCTGACCTGTGCCCGTTGGCCGTTGGAGAGCTGGCGAACCCGTCGCTGCGGGGACAGCCGGAAGTGATCGATCATCTTCTCGAAGGACCGCCAGTCCCAGCGCGAGAAGAACCGGCTCTGAAAACGGGCGAGATCCCGAATGCTCGCGGAGCGGTACAGCTCGTGCCCCTCGGCGACGTAGCCGATGCGGTCGCGGACCTTGGGCGGCAAACGCTGCGAATCGTGGCCGAGCAGACGGGCCGAGCCGCGCGTCGGCTTGAGCAGGCCGAGCATCATCTTGATGCTGGTCGTCTTGCCCGACCCGTTCGGACCGAGCAGCCCGTACACGCACCCCGTCGGGACGCGGAGCGTGAACTGATCCACCGCACGACTCTGGCCGTAGTAGCGGGTGAGCTTGTTCGTTTCGATCGCGAACGAGATAGCACAACACTCCTTGCTGAGGCGGCCCTACGTGAATCCACCATGGTAGCACGCCGCTCGCAACCGGTGTAGGGCAGAACAGCAGGGTTCGAAAGAGCAGGGACCAGGAATCCGGGACCCGGGACCCGGGATCAGGGAACAGGGATCAGGGAACAGCAAGGACCCGGGGCTCTCGGGTCTGGAGACCGGGGATGGTTCGCGCTCGGGCTGCGCCGTTCGACCGCATCTCCTGAAGCCTGAGGCCGGATAGGGAGTGCGGTGGCTTGCCACCGCTTTGGCTTTGCCTTCGAACCGGGGCCCGTGGGCCGTCGGCCGCCTACTTCGACGTCAGCACGTCGATGTAGAACTTCATAAAGGCATCGCGCTTCGGCTCCAGGCAGACCAGGATGGGCTTGCCGTTCTCCTTGTCGATCTTCGTGAAGCCCTTGTCGTCGACGATCAGCGGCAGCGTGACGCGCTTGCCGAAGAACACACCCGGCTTGGCCGCATCGGCCACCGCGAGCTGATCGTGCAGCGTCATCTGCCAGTGCGGAGCCCGCATCCAGAGCCGGTAGAGACACTCGAGCGAACGCGTCAGCGGCGTCACCGTCTTGCGAACGCGCTCGCGCTCGGAATGCTTGAGCTTGACGTGCGTCGTCGAGTCGAGCGGGACGATCCGCGTCGGGATGCCGCTCGAGTAGACGACCTGCGAGTCCTCCACGTGGCAGCGCACGTTCCACTCGGCGATGGGCGGCTGGCCGCCCGCGCGACCATAGATGCAGCCGCTCATCAGGACCAACTCCTTGACGTTCTTGGCGAAGTCGTCCGAGAGCCGAATGGCGTCGGCGATGTTCGGTAGCGGGCCGACGGCGATCACGGTGACCTGCTTCGGGTACTTCTTGACCGTGTCCACGAGAAACTGCGCGGCCGGGGTGTCGATCGGCTTGGTGGCCGTGTAGTCCTCCGCCCAGCAGAACTGGCCGCGCCAAAGGTCCTTCGTCTCTCGCCCGACGGCCACGGGGATGTCGTCGCGCCCGGCGCGGTGGAGGAGCTTGACGGCGATCTTGGCGCGGTCCTTCGTCGGCCCGAAGCCGACCGTCACGCCGAGCGTGTCGAAGTGCTCGTACTTGGCGACGAACCCGAGCGCCCAGGCGTCGTCGATGTCGCCGCCGATGTCCGTGTCGAGGATGATCTTCATCTTCTCGTCGGCCGAGGCCGGCACGGCCACGAGCAGAGCCAACGCAGCGATCCAACCGGTGTAGTCAATCCGTCGCATCAGGCGTTCTCCTTCTTATGAGATTCCACCAGCTCCTTCCGGAGCGGGATGTGCACGTTGAACGAGTGCTTGCGGTTCTCGTCGGCCGCGCAGAAGAGCACGGCCGGCTTGCCGCCTTCGAGCCAGAGCTGCGGTCGCTCGAGGTGCATCAGCTTCTGCGTCGCGTCGTCGGCCCAACGGAGATCCCGCGTCGCAACCAGCGGATGCTTGGCCAGCTTCCAGTCGTGGCCGTCCTTGGACTCAAAGAGCGCGAGCGAGTTGCGATGGCCGGTGTACGTGCCGCGGAAGTCCTTGAGGATACCCCGGAACCGATCGCCCTGGTGCCAGATGTACGGGTCCTCGGCCGGGAACTTGAGCTTCTCATGCGTGAGGATGGGCTCCGGGTCCTTGCGGAACGGCCCGAGGGGGTCGTCCGCGACGGCCACGCCGTGGAAGACGCGGCGGTCCTTGCCCATGCACTTGTAGACCATGAGGAACTTCCCGTCCGGGCGTTGGGCGACGCTCGGGTTCGTCGTCATGAAATGGTCGTGCGTGCCGGGCGTCACATCGATCAGCGGCTTGTCGATCCGCTTCCACGGCCCGCCCGGCTGATCGGCGACGGCCACACCGATCCGCTGTGAGAGCCGCGTCGGCTCCCAGTAGGCGGCTTTCGGGCTCGGGCCGGTAGGGGGGATCTTCCCAATGAGCCGCGCGGAACTGAAGTAGACGTAGAACCTGCCGCCGGCGTGCATCACGGTGGGGTTGTGTGTGGTGCTGGTGACCCAGTTCGGCCCGCCCTGCCCGGGCAGCGCGACACCGTCCATCTTGTACGGCCCGAGCGGATGCTTCGCGACGGCGTGGCCGATCTCCGAATGGCTGATCCAGCCGAAGTGGCCGAGATGCCTCGGCCATCGTGCATAGAGCAGGTGGCAGACGCCGCGGGGTGTCCGCGTCATCGATCCGCCCCAGATGTACCAATCCTCGTCGATGAAGCGGGCGTACCGCGGCACGGGTTGGACCATCGCACCGAGGTTCATGTCGGCTGCGCCGCCTTCTCGCTCGGCCGCTCGTGCTTGGCGTTGCGCGATGGCGCCGAGTGAAAGCGTTACAGCGGCGGATTGTCTGAGGAAGTCGCGACGAGAGGAATCATGATCCGACATACAAGTCCCTTCTGCAGTGTCGCGCCTGAGGCCGATTGACTGGGCCACCCAGCAATGAACAGGTCGGCCACCCGCCAGCAGTGCCTCATCGTGAGACACCGAATTGGCACTGCTCAATAGAGCAGTGGCACAACCCGATCCCCGCCTCGACGCACGTGTTGCGTGCCACTGCCGTGTCAGCAGTGCTGGTCACTCACAGATCCTTCAGCGCCAGCAGTGCGTCGAGGATCTCGAGCCTCACCTCATCCGCCAGCGAGCGGTCGCGCGGCTGGTGCCACGGGATTCGCTCATACACGGCCACGCGCCTGGGTCCCTCGACCAGAAGCTTCTTGGCCCGATCGATCGCGGGCGACTTCTTGCTCGCCCGGGTCAGCTCGTCGATCCGCCTCTTGAGCATGACAAGGTATTCGTAGTCTTGGATCCCCTCTCGGACGGCCTCCCAGTGCTTGCTGGTCGTAATGCTGTCGGGCGCGACGTATGCCGGGCAATACGTCGTGCCCTCGCAGAGATACTCGCACCACGGATTGCCCTTGCCTGCGTCGGCATACGCCCAGAATCCCTGGCCGACCGCGCCGTGCACCCAGCAATGCCACGCCTGAAGCCGATGGTAGCCGTAGGGGTCGAGCAGACGGACCGGCCCGGTGCACTGATAGAACCACAGTTCGCGCTTGCCGTCGGCGACGAACTTGCCGTAGTACTCCTCGGCCCGCTTGCCGAGGCGGTTCCAGATCCCCAGGTTCGGGCAGATCGCGTCGCACAGCTCGAGCATCCGGTTCTGGGCGGGCGTGCCGAGCTTCTTGTCGGTCGGATCCTCCCAGATGCAGAAGAAGTCGGTCGCGGCCCGAATCGCCTTCGCCCACGCGATGATGTGCTCGTGCTGGGACTCGGCGTGCGGCTCGTCACGGATCAGCAGCGCGACCTGATTCGGCTTGATGCCGAGCTTGCGGAGGTGTGCCTCCCACGCCTTGAAGTACTGACCGACGAGCTTGTCGAACTCGGGTTTGCCCATCGGCCGGCCGACCATGTGCGTTGGCACGTTCGAGAAGACCATGTAGCGGCGGGCGTAATCCTTCCAGTCATTGAACCACTTGTCGAACCTGGAGTAGTCGAGCGACTCGGGCTTGAGGTCCCCCTGGTCGTCGAGGTTCTCCTTCTTCGGCCAGGGCATCACGTTGTTCGTCGCCCAGGGGGCATCGTGGAAGTGGGCCTTGGCGTCGGCGATGGCCGCCTGAACGTTCTCGGCCGTCAGGTCCCGGTGATACGGCGGATGGTTCGTGTAGTCCCACGTGCCAAGCGAAAGGGTCGGGTGTTTGGGGAAGTCGACCGGCTCGACGCGCAGGGACAGAGCTAGCGGAATCGGTGGTTCAACGAGCTTGGCACCGTAGCCGGCCCTGGTAGCCCGATAGACCAGAAGTTTGCCACTGACAGTTCCCCTCCTAAGTCCTGCCGATCGGAAGGTGATCCAGATCTGTCGCGTGGTGCCTCTGGGAATCGAGAGTGTGGCCCCCGGATCGACCATGGGCGCGCGCGGCAACGCATCCGCCACGACAATGCCTTGCTTGGTATCCACGTGCTCCACCTTATGGACAGTCGCGTACTCAGGTACATACCTTCGGGCACGTGATGCCCCGGGCCCACCCTCGAACTGGATTACCACATCGGGGTAGTGATCGCTCAGGTTCGTGATGTTGAACGCGGTGGCTCGATACTCGCCGCGCATCATGCGAATGGACAGCCTGGGCGGTTCGGCCGGTGGAGCGTCGGGGGCTTCGAGGACACCGAGGGGCTCCCAGCGGTTCTTCTGCCAGACGACCAGGCCCTTGAGCCCGCGTGCCTGCAAGACGTCGGCGTTGATCGCGAGAATGTCTTCGTGCAGCTTGTTCAAGGGCACAACGGCGCGGAGTTTCGCGGGATCCTCGACGTGGTAGCTGCCGATCTGTCCGACCAGGCCGTCAAGCTTCTTCAGCGCCGCGGCCTTCTTCTCGGCAGTCATCTTCGACGCTTCGATGGCCTTACGGATCTTGTCGGCGTCCATGCGCATCCGACGGCGGACGCAGCTGGTGGCCGCGGCCGTCCGGAGGTACGTCTTGACGTTGCCGACGACCTTGCCGCCGATGGGCTGATCGAGCCACGCGTCCTCGCCCCGCCAGACCTCGATCTCATCGCAGAAGGCGTAGCGGCTGCCGAGCACGACCGCGATCTGGACGTACCGGCCCTTGGTCTTCAGCTCGTCGCTCCAATAGGTGTGGACCGAGTACTTCATCGGATCCGGCAGCCCGCGCCGGGCGGAAAGCTCGATGAGGTCGCCCACCGTGTGATATTCCTTGCCGTCGCTGCTGACGAAGATCGATAGCTGCTTCGGCCAGCCCACGCCCGCGGTCCCGGCGGCCGTGCGAAAGCTCACGCCCCGGATCGGCTCGACCTTGCCAAGGTCGATGGTGATCAGCGCGTGGCCGGTGCCCTTCCAACCGACGGTGCCCTTCTGCACCCAGAAGTAGCCCTCGACGCGCTTGCCGTCGGTGAGCTGCGTCTTGTCGCCTGGGTCGGTGCAGTAGTTGTACGTGGGTGCGGGCGAAAACGTATACGGCTTGCCGAGCGCGACGTTCGTGTATCCCTTCGCCTCGGCGGTGACGGCCTTCGGCTTGGCTTGCGTGTCCGCGTCGGACGGCGGTTGGACCTGCTCGGCCCAACCCCACGTGCACAAGACCAAGACCGCGAGCATCGTCACACACAGGACTCGACGAAGCAGACGCATGGGAATCTCCTGTTGCGTTGAGCGTTACCTGGTATCTGGTTAACGCGTCTTCCCGACCTGAATTCGTGTTCCCCACCTCTAAAGAGGTGGGGCACCCAACGGAGGGTCGTCGGGTGGCCCATCCCTTCGGAGGTTGGGGACTGGCTGCTTTTCCGACTTCCCCCAAGTAGCTGGAGCACTGGCTGCTTCTTCAGAGCCTCTATCTCCCATCCCCAGCATGATCCTAGGAAAAGCTGCCTGTCCCCCTCTTCCGCGCACACGAACTCCCCGTTGCCCGCCCGTTACCGATCCAATCGATTCTGCAGGAAGCTCAGCACCTCATTCCGGGTGGCGGCGTTCTTCTTGAACAGCCCACGGACGGCGGACGTCACCATCTCGCTGCCGGGCTTGCGGACGCCACGGATCGTCATGCATGTATGGGTCGCCTCCACCACGACGGCCACACCCTTGGCCTTGAGGCCGTCCATCAGCAAATCCGCGATCTGCGCGGTCAGGCGCTCTTGGACCTGCGGGCGCCGGGCGAAGCACTCGACGATCCGCGCGAGCTTGCTGATGCCGATGATCTGGCCGTCCGGCACATACGCGATGTGCGCCCGTCCCGTGAACGGCAGCAGGTGATGCTCGCACATCGAGTAGAACGAGACGTCGCGCAGGGCGATCATCTCGTCGTAGCGCTCGTGGAACACGGCATTGAGGTGCCGCGCCGGGTCGTCATGCATCCCGGTGAAGACCTCCTCGTACATGCGGGCGACGCGCTCCGGCGTCTTGACCAGGCCCTCGCGGTCCGGATCTTCGCCGATGGCGGCCAACACCTCGCGAACGGCCGCCGTGAGCCGCGGGCGATCGATCGGCCCGACGGGCTGCGGATCGAGAGGCTCCTGCGACTTGCCCGTTGCTTTGCGTTTCGTCTTCTTCTTGGCCATGGGGGGACCTCGCTCCGTAGGATGCAGGCATTTTGCTCCGGAGGGACGGGCAGGTCAAACGGCGAGAGAAGAATAGGGGAACAGCCGGTCTAGGGTCTATGGGTCTAGGGTCTGGGAACAGCAGGGACCAGAGATCCGGAACGCCGGCTCTTAGCAGGCGAACCCAAAGTCTGAAGTCTAAGGTCTGTAGTCTGAGGCCTGGGGGCAGAAGTCTGAAACCCGTGCCGCAAGTCGTCGCCTCCGTCAGCTCATAACGTCGCCACCCCCCTTGGCTGTTTCGTTTTGGACCCACAGCATCCTGGTGTCGCGTTTTGATCTCGCCCGGGGCCTATCTATCATGTCTCTATGGACCGCAGTCCCGAAAAGGTGGCCACGGATCTCTCGGGCCTCGTGTCGTGCCCCGTCATGGCGGACGATCTGAGCCGGGCGCTCTACGCGACCGACGCCAGCATCTACCAGATCACGCCGACGTGCGTCGTTCTGCCCAAGAGCGTCGACGACGTCGTCGCCTGCCTCCGCTACGCGGCCGAAACGAACACGCCCATCGTACCTCGCGGCGGCGGCAGCGGGCTCGCCGGCGAGACGCTCACAACGGGCATCGTCCTCGACTTCACCCGCACCATGGATCGCGTGATCGAGACCGATCTCGACGAAGGCTGGGTTCGCTGTCAGCCCGGCGTCATCCTCGAGCGGCTGAACCACGCCCTCGGCGCGCTGGGCCTGCTGTTCGGTCCCGATCCCTCCAGCGGAAACCGGGCGGCCATCGGCGGCGTGGTCGGCAACAACGCCACGGGCTCGCACTCGATCAGGTACGGCTACACCGACGCCTACATCGAGGAACTCGAGGTCGTGCTGGCCGATGGAACGGTTGCCAGGCTCCGAGCCGAGCCGATCGAGCAACTCGGCTCCGGCGCCGCGGACGAACTCACACGCGAAGTCGCTCAACTCATCCAAACAAACGAGCCGCTCATCGAAGCCCACATGCCGGCCGTCCGACGTAACCGAAGCGGCTACGCCTTGAACAAGGTCGTTCAAGACGGCTGCGTCCACCTGGGCCGACTCATCGCCGGCAGCGAGGGCACGTTGGCGATCATCACCGAGGCCAGGCTCCGTGTGCTGCCGCGTCCGAAGGCGAAAGGGCTGCTTCAACTCAACTTCGAGAGCAACGACGCGATGGCCCAGGCCGTCCCCATCGTGCTCGGAACCCATCCCGCCGCATGCGAGGCCATGGACGGCGGCCTGCTCGGTCTCGCAAGACAGGCCTATCCGCGGTACCGCGACGTCTTGCCGAGCGGCGTGGCGTCGTCGTTGGTCATCGAGCACGACGGCGAGAACACCGCCGAGGTCCGTGAGAAGATCGAACGCACGCGGCACTCCGTCGACTCGGCGCGCGACGCAAGAACCGTTCTCGAGCCCGCCGACCAGCGTGAGATCTGGAACGCCCGCAAGGCGGCCGTCCCCCTGCTCTTCCGCCGACCCGGACCGACGCAGCCGGTGCCCGTCATCGAGGACGCGGCCGTCCCGCCCGAACGATTGGCGGAGTACCTTGCGGGGCTCGATGCGATCTCGAAGCGGAATCAGGCCGAGCTGGCGGTCTATGGCCACGCAGGTGACGGCGAGTTCCACGTCCGACCGTTCCTCGACCTGCACGACCCGGCCGAGGTGGCGAAGATGCGGTCCGTCGCCGAAGAGACGTTCGAATTGGTTTGGTCGCTCGGCGGGACGATCAGCGGCGAGCACGGGGAGGGGCTGGTCCGCGTCGAGTTCATCCGCCGGCAATACGGGCCGCTTTACGACGTCATGCGCGACGTGAAGCGCCTGTTCGATCCCGAGGGCATTCTCAACCCCGGCAAGATCATCAACGACGACCCGGCTGTGATGACGCGGAACCTCCGCTTCGCACATCGTCGACGTCCCGAACGCCTCATCACGCCCAAGCTCCTCTGGCGGAGCGCAGAGATGGTCGACGAGGTCGAGCGGTGCAACGGCAACGCCGAGTGCCGGAGCCTGGACTTCGCCGGGACGATGTGCCCCATCTTCCGCGCGACCCGCGACGAGGTCGCCAGCCCCCGAGCCCACGCAAACCTCCTCCGTCAGTGGCTGACCGGCCACCTGGACGAGTCCTTGCTCTATTCCGACGAATTCAAGGCTGCCGTCGCCACGTGCGTGAACTGCAAGACCTGCCATCAGGCCTGTCCATCGGCGGTGAACATCCCGAAGCTCATGCTCGAGGCGCGGGCCCAGATCGCCGCACGGCGAGGCCTGTCGCCCACCGAGAGTATCCTCGCCCACAGCGGATGGATGAGCGCGCTGGGTTCGGCTACCGCGCCGATCGCGAACGCAACGCTCCGCCGGAGTTGGTTCCGCGTACTGATGGAGTTGATCACGGGGATCGACCGTCGCCGTCCGATGCCGCCGTTCGCAACCGGATCGTTCCTCGGCAAGGCCCGGCGCATCATCGCCGAGCATCGGCACGACCGAGAGGCCGTCGCGCGGGTGGCCGTCTTCTTCGATCTATACGCCAACTACCATGACCATGAGCTGGGGCGGGCGATCATCGATGTGCTGCTTCGGAATCACGTCGACGTCGTCGTGCCGGACCAGCTCGACTGCCAGATGCCCGCCCTGTGCTACGGCGACATTGAGACCGTCCGCGCGGGTCTGCGCCGAAACGTCGCCGGCCTCGCCGAGGCCGTCCGAGACGGCTACACCATCGTCTCGGCCGAGCCGACGGCGACCCTCATGCTCCGCGAGGAGATGCTCGATGTGATCGATTCGGCCGAGGCGCGACTCGTCGCCGAGAACACCCGAGATCTTTGCGAGTTCCTGCTGGATCTGCGCGAGCATCGCAAGCTGTCCACTGACTTCGCTCCGATCCAGATGAACCTCGGCTACCACATGCCCTGTCATCTGGGCGCACTGAAGATTGGCCGGCCCGGACTGGAGCTGCTGCGGCTGATCCCGGGCATCAAGGTGAAAGGAATTCAGGCAGGCTGTTGCGGGCTGGCCGGGACGTTCGGATTTCAGAAGAAGAATTTCGACGTCGCGATGGCGGCGGGATCCCGATTGAGCGAGGCCTTGCGGGAAGACTCCATCGAGGCGGGAACGACAGAATGCGCAACTTGCAAGATGCAAATGGAGCTCGGCGGCGGCAAGCCGGTATGGCACCCGGTCCGTCTACTGTCTAGGGCATATTCCCAGGCGAGCGACCGATAACCCCCACTGTTGCCGAGCTTTGCGTTGCCTTCAAGCCCAAATGCCACACAAACGATGTGCTCAGGAAACATCGGCCATAACCTGTTCTCAAGTAAGGTCTTCTAGTTAGATTGTGCGCCAACGGCTTGCATCGCTGTTGATTCTGGGAAACATTTCTGCGCAACCGCCATCTTCCCTATTTTGTCAACAAACGTAATCAAGTCGGTTAACTGCTTTTCTAAACACTGCTTACGTATACGGCCGACGGGAATCCCCGGAAATGGCGAACGGGCACGCCATTTGCCCGTTCTTCGAACGGACGGTCCCGGTTAAGACGGGAGGGGAAAGTTGCAGGGAAAGAAGAGCAAGCTCTGGTGGTCTGGGCCGTTGGCCCTGACGTTCGTGCTGTGCGTGAGCGGCTGCGTCGAGCACCGAACCGTGCGAACGAACGGGTACGCGGACGAATGGCACCGCGCGTCGGGCGACCTGGAAGGACGCCAGA
>CAZKCX010000107.1:0-13358 GCA_964550865.1 uncultured Planctomycetales bacterium | reverse complement strand
ACAGCAGATCGCCGAGCGCGTCGCTGTCGGCGTGTTTGCTGTCGGGCGAGGTCAGGCCCCAGACCGCGTACATGCCGAAGTACTCGGAGCGGCGCAGGGCCGCCCAGGTGCCTTTCGTCTTGCCCTTGGCCTCGGCATCGATGCAATTGCCGAGGATCTTGTTCAGGTCATCCATGTAGGCGGTCTGCCCAGACGCAGGCATCGGGGCATCGGCGAACCAGGTGCGGTGCGCCGGCTTCGCGGGCGGCTGCAGGTCGCGGACCGCCTCGGGATAACTTGGTGGCGTCCGGTCCTGCGCGGCGGCGACAGCGACAGCCCCCAGCGTCAGGCACGACCACATCAGCGTGGACAAGCGGGTGACGATTGGCAGTTCAGTCATGATCTGAGAATCCTCTGGCGAGGGCGGGCTGCTCCTGGCCGAAGCCCGCGCCTTGGCCGGCAGAGACTGCGCATCCGCCGATCAATACAACGGGATTAGGCTTGTGCATGGATCGCTTCCTTCTTTGCGACCCTGCAGGCTTGCAGAAATGGGTGACAAGATGCCTGGTTCCGCCCGATGCGGCCCGGCCTTGCTCCACCAAGTCTACGCGGCCCTTGGCGCTTGAGCCCTCCGGAGCTTCTGCGGAGGCGGTGCTTCGCCGGTTCAGAAGATGCCCTTCTTGCGCGTCGCCTCGTAGCCGCTGTGGCCGTCGGGGTCCCCGCAGACGGCCCATTCGTTACAGGTGGCCACGCCGTCACCGTGCGCACAGACCTCGCGCGTCGACGTGATCCGCTCAAAGAGCAATGCGAACAGCTCCCTGGCCTTCATCGTGTCGCCGGGCGTGAGGCCGAGCTTCTGAAGCACGTCCAGGTCCTTCTTATAGTCGCGGATCAACCCTCCGGCGTGGACACATCGCCCGGTCTCGGGATGGTAGCCGTCACAACACTCACAGGCCATACAGCAGCCCTCGACGAGCATGATGGGTATGTCCGGGTCCTCGCGGATCCGGAGCAGCAGTTCGTAGAGTGTGTCGTTGGGTCGAGGCCGTTCGTTCTTCCCGCCGGCCAGACCGCAGCATAGACACATCAGGTGGTGGGGGCGAACGGCCAACCGATCGGCCTTGCGAATCTCCTCGACGTTCCGCTTGCGGAAGGCGGCCATCTCCTCCTCGCCGCGCCGATAGACGATCGCCTGCCAGCCTTTCGCCCGAACACGCTCGTAGACGCCGCGTCGCGCGATCGCGCATCCCTCCCAGCCGGGCGTGTCGTACGCACAGATCCCGACAAGCGTCTCGATCCGCTCGAACAGGAGTTCGTAGAGGTACCGCGCCCGACGGATCGATCCCGGCACGAGCCCCAACCTCTGGAGCACGTCCAAGTCGCGTTTGCGGTTGAGGATCTCGCCGGGGTCGCGCCGAGCGCGGTGCTCCTCGGCGAGCCGGGTGTAGTGCGGTATGCGCTCGGCGGGGGACGTCAGCCGGATCGTGACCGTCGGATCGCGCTTCAGCGTAGCAAGGATCTCTTGCGCCCGCGCCGGCTTTAGCAGCGGACACGTCGCGCCGCCGGCGGCGCAGACGGTACCAAGCAGCTGACAGGCCCGCATCGTAATGACCGGCGTGTCCAGACCATCGTCAGAGAGTCTCTCGTCCGCCACGTTTCTCCCCTCTTAGCTGTCGGGGGTCAGCGCGTACGCCGCGCCCCTTGCCGTAGCGAAATGCGTAACCGCCGGTTCCGGACGGTCCACGTCCATCGTCTTCCCGGAACACGAGACACCCAGCCCGACGCGGGAGCGGACGCGACACGGTCGGCCCAGCTTCGAGCGAATCGTGGCCGTCGTCAGCGTCCCGCCCGACCAGGCGATGTCCACCTCGAAGCCACCCCGTGCGCGAAGCCCCTTGACGTGTCCCGCCGGCCAGGCTTTCGGCAAGGCCGGCAGAAGATGAATCTCTCCCGCGTGGCTCTGCAGCAACATCTCGGCAACGCCGGCCGTGGCGCCGAAGTTGCCGTCAATCTGGAACGGCGGATGATCGTCGAACAAATTGGGCATCGTCGACTTGGCCAACAGTGCTTGGATGTGTTGGTGGGCCCGGTCGCCCTGCTCCAGGCGGGCGAAGAAGTTGATGATCCACGCCCGGCTCCAACCCGTGTGGCCGCCGCCGTGCGCGAGCCGACGCGTCAACGTCACGTCGCACGCCTTGGCCAGCCTGGGCGTTCCTCGGAGTGTGATCTGACGGCCCGGATGCAGCGCAAACAGATGAGACATGTGCCGATGCCCGGGTTCCGGCTCGTCGTAGTCCTCGAGCCATTCCTGCAACTGCCCGTGCTTGCCGATCTGTAGCGGGGGCAAGCGGTCGCGCGTCTTCGCGAGGCGGTTGCAGAACGCCTCGTCGACGCCGAGGAGCTTGCTGGCCTCCATACAGTTCGTGAAGAGATCCCAGACGATCTCCGTGTCCATGTACGGGCCCATGCACACGGTACCGATCTGGCCGTCCTTCGTGCGGAACCGGTTCTCCGGAGAGTTCGACGGGCCGGTCACGAGCCAACCGCGCTGCGAATCCTCGACCAGGAAGTCGAGGTAGAACTCCGCCGACTCCTTCATGATCGGATACGCCCACGCCAGGAACTCGCGATCGCCGCCGAAGGCGTAGTGCTCCCAGAGGTGCTGACAAAGCCAGCCGCCCGCCGCGGCAAACTGCCCCCACCCGGGATGCTCTCCGGGTGACGTGAACCCCCACACGTTGGAGATCGTATGCACGACCCAGCCCCGAGCGCCGTAGTGGACCTTCGCCGTCTTCCGTCCCGGCTCGCGAAGCGAATCGATCAGTTCGAACAACGGGCGGTGGCACTCGGGGAGATTGCAGACCTCCGCCGGCCAGTAGTTCATTTGGTCATTGATGTTGTGATGGTAGTCGGCGTTCCACGGCGCCTGGATGTTGTCGCACCAGATGCCCTGGAGATTCGCCGGCATACAGCCTGGTCGGGAACTGGACATCAGCAGGTACCGCCCGAACTGGAAGTACAGCGCCACCAGTCCCGGATCGAGCGCGCCGCCTGCCACCGCCTCGAGTCGCTTGTTCGTCGGCAGCGAGGAAGCACCGTCGGCATGCCCCAGATCGATCTCGACACGACGGAAAAGCCTCTGATGCTCAGCCACGTGGTCACGCCGAAGCTCGCCATACGACTTCTTCGACGCGACGGCCAGATGCGCCTTGCAGATCGCTTCGGGATCCTTGCCCCGATAGTCCGTCCCGGCCGAGAGCAGAAGCGTCACGCTATTGGCGCCCTTGACGCGGATTGCGTTACCGTCGCTCGTGCGTCGGCCACCGTCGTTCACTACAAGGAGCCGCGCATGGTAGGCCATGCCCCTGCCGCACCACGCACGTCCGCTCAGGACAAGCAGCGCGTCCGATACGGCACGGCCCTCCACGGCCGGCTCGCGCTCATCCGTCTTGTCGAACGGCTCCAGCCTCGAGTCGTTCTTCCAGCTGTGGGAGCCGTTGAGGGGGTCGCGGTCCAACCGGACCAAGAACGATATGCCGCCCGGACGATCACAGACGAGTCGAACGACAACCACCTGATCGACCGCGCTGGCGAAGACCTCGCGACGGAGTCGGGCTCCGTCCAGACGGAACGATACCCCCGCGATCGCCGTATCGAGATCGAGCGTTCGCTTGTAGTCGTCGGACGAGCCGGAAAGGGGGTCAAACTCGAGTCGCAAATCACCGAGCGTCTGGTAGGAACCGTAGTCGACGTAAGCGCCGGTCCCCTTGTTCGATCCGACGCCTTTGCAGACCATCGTCTTGACCGCAAGCTGGGCCGCCCTGGCAAACCTCTTCTCGAAAAGCAGCCGGCGGACCTTATCGAGGTTCTTCCGTGAGGCCGGGTTGTCCGCGTCCTGAGGCCCGCCCGACCAGAGGCTGTCCTCATTGAGCTGGATCCGCTCGCGGCCCACGCCCCCGAAGACCATCCCCCCCAACCGACCGTTCCCAACGGGCAGCGCCTCGATCCACCTGGCCGCAGGTCTGGCGTACCAGAGGACGAGATCCGTGGAAGACGATCCCGATTCGCTCGCCGAGACGGTCGGGGTCGTGTTCAAAGCGAAGCATGCCGCCATCACGAGCAACCCTTCTCTCATCGCATCACCTGACATTCGCCATTTGCCTCCTTCAACGAAACAGCGTAACCGAGGTGACACTTCGGGCCAGCCGACTTGTCCCTCACGAAGACTCCGTCCTCGTTGATGACGAACGTGACTCCCCGCTCGGGCAGTTCGTCGACCCCACGAACGGTACCCGACGCGCTGCCCCCGTTGCCGTCGTGTTGCTGACCCCGACATGCCGTTGTAGCGTTAGGCAGAGGACCAGCCGTCCTTGATGGCACGCTCGAGAACGCGCACGATCTCCTCGCGCGCCCGGCCGAGGGGAGCATCCATCCGCGCGCCGGCCGCCCGCGCATGACCTCCGCCGCCCAAACCCGCGGCGACGTCGGCCACGTTGACCTGCCCCTTGCTCCGCAGGCTGACGCGCACCGGGCCTTCCGGCTGCTCCACGAGCAGGACGCTCACGATGACCGAACCGATCCGCATGGGCTCGTTGATCAGGTCCTCGCTCTCGGACGGGTCGGCGCCGCACGCCGCGAAATCGTCCCGGGAGATGGCCATCACCGCCAGCCGGCCGTCGGCGTGGAGGTCCATCGACTCCAGGGCACGGGCCATGAGCGCGATGCGGCCACGGGTCTCCGACCAGTAGATCGATTCGTACAGCCGGTAGGGCTCGGCCCCGGCCTCGACGAGCTCTGCGGCCGCCCGGAGCGCGCGGGCGTCGGCGTTGGAGAACCGAAACCAGCCGGTGTCGGTCGCAATCGCGGCGAAGAGCCCCTCGGC
Source organism: uncultured Planctomycetales bacterium (assembly GCA_964550865.1). Lineage (GTDB taxonomy): Bacteria > Planctomycetota > Phycisphaerae > UBA1845 > JAFGLZ01 > JAFGLZ01. The sequence continues at coordinate 8,497 of CAZKCX010000107.1, read as the reverse complement.
CGCTGCCTGCGGAATGTCCCACCCCAACGTCCGCCACCACTCGTAGAGGATCAGCCCCGCCGCCGCGGCCGTCGGGTCGATCAGACGGACCTTGCCCACATCGTCGGCCGTTTGGTGGTGATCCACGACGATGACGCGCTCGGAGGCTTGGCGCAGCGTCTCCGTGACGGCTTCGAGCTGCGGCCAGGAGGACGTGTCCAAGACGATGATCACCTCGGTCTCCGCCAGGACCGCACGGTGCTCGTCGCCGTTCCAGGCCTGGAGATCGATGCCCTCGGCGAGTTGCCGATAGCGGTTCGGTATGGAATCGAGCAGCAGGGACGTCACGCGCTTACCCCGCCCGGCCAGCACGGAGTGCACGGCCAGCGTGGACCCAATGGCATCGCCGTCGGGGCGATGATGCGACAAGACGACGACGTTCGTTGCACGATCGACGATGCCGCCGGCCAACTCGAACATGCGGTCTTCTATGGGCACGTCAGGCACGTCTTCTCCCTCTGACCGATCGTAGCCAACATGCCGGCAATCTCATGCCGTGTTTCGAACCATCCAAATCACGGGCTCGAGCCGTTCATGTGGCCCAGCCGCCCTCGACTGGGGAATACTGCTTCCTATGGCTCAGCCGCCCTCGGCGGAGGAATCTGAGGATTCGAACCCTCGCATAGGCATTCACGGCCGAGGGCGGCCGTGCCACACTCGCGGAGCTTCTTGGTGCCGAGGACGGCCAAGCCCGTTCATTCCGCCGCCTTGCACGTGGTCCGGATGCGCCGGACGTCTTCGTTCATCTGCGTCACAAGGGCGTCCGCCGAGTCAAATCGTGCCTGTCCTCGCACCCAGCGGAGGAACTCGACACGCAGGATCTCGTCGTAGATGTCCTCATCGAAATCGAGGAGGTACGCCTCCACCGTGAGCCCGGCGTCCTCAAACGTCGGATTACGCCCGACGCTCACCGCGGCGGCGTGCCTCGCCCCTCGCACATAGCACCAACCCGCGTAGACGCCCTCACCCGGGACGAGCTGATCCCCCGTATCGACGTTGGCCGTGGGGAAGCCGAGCGTCCGCCCCCGTCCCTTGCCGCGAATCACCGGTCCGAGCAACGTGTAGTTGCGCCCGAGGCACAGCGCCGCGCGACGCACGTGATGCCGGGCCAACAGATCGCGAATCAGCGTGCTGGTCACGAGAACCGAGCCCGATGGATCGATCTCCAACCGCCAGCCCGGCACGACGAAGACCTCGAACCCGTACTCGTCGCCGAACCGCTGAAGCAAGGCGACATCACCCTCGCGCCCGCGTCCGAACCGCCAGGACGGACCCTCCACCACGTGGGCCGGACGGAAACGGGCCTGGATCGTGTCGGCTACGAATTGCTCCGGCGATTGCTCCAGGAACGCCGGCGTGGTCTCGATGACGACCACGGCGTCGGCGCCGGCCTCGCCGAGCAATCGGATCTTCTCCTCCAAGGGCGTGAGGTGCCGGACCTTTCGATGCGGGGCGATCAGCTCGACGGGATGCGGATCGAACGTGACGGCCACGACCTGGGCTCCGTCACGTTCGGCCAGCATGCCCGCTTGAGCGAGGATGTGCTGGTGACCTCGATGAACGCCGTCGAAGTTCCCGAACGTCAGCGTCACCCCTTCCATGGGTGGGTTTACCGACTCCAATCCACGGTAGACCTGTAGCGTCATAGGTGCCGACCGTCTTTCCGGTTGCCTGGCTCGAAGAATCCCGAAGCGGATAGCGTGCCGCGCAGAGCTCGAAACGTCAAATGCGCACGCGATGCCCTGGAAAGGGAGGGTGCATCAAACGGATCGTTGCAGGGATGCCGTGTAGGGTGCGGACTGCCCGAGCCGCGAGATTCATCTCGCGCGGTCCATCTCCGCGCAGCATGAATGCTGCGGCTCGGGCAAGGGATACGCAGCATGTGCACGGGGGTGCTCGTGCAACCGAAATCGAGATGCACCTCGAAAGGGATGCGGGCAACTTCTGACATCTGACTGCGATGGCCGTTGATCGATAATGCCCTTAAACAACCTTTCGAAGCGAAGATGGGCCCTGACCTCTGCGCGGGGACACCGGGGGCGCGAGTCATGTCAGGGCCGGAGGCCCGGTGGAACATAGCCCAGGGCGATGCGAAGCGAACCCTGGGAAACGAGGCTTCACCTACGCTGGGTCTGACCCCTGACGTCCTGTCGCGGACCTTCATCCAATAGAAGCTCGTAGCAATCATCAGGACGGAAACAGTTTCATCGCGCGGCCTACGCTGTCGCGGACGTAGCGCATGTACTCCAACATCGTGCCGCCGAAGTGCTCGGTGCGGTGGGTGATCTCGAAGTTGATGGGCTTGGCGTAGCCGGTGCTTGCGATCCACCCCATCGTGTCCGACCAGTCGATCGTCCCGAAGAACGGCGGTTGATGCTCGTCCAGCCCGCCGTGGTTATCATGCAGGTGCAGCGCGATCAGACGTTCCCCGAAGGGCCGAAGCCGTTCGAAATCACCCGCCTGGTGGCTGTGGCCGGAATCGAAGCACCATCCGACGTACTCCGGTGGATAGCGATCGAAGAACCAGTCAAGCACGTCGACGCTGAAGCTGCTGCGGTTGCCCATGTTCTCCACGGCCAGCCGAACGCCGAGTCGCTCGCAGCGAGCCCGAGCGGCGTCGAAGGCGACTGCAATGCGGCGCAAGCGGTCGCGGCCGATGAAGCCCGTCCGCCCCTGACTCGGCGGATGGACGACGACGGCATCGCCTCCGACGGCGGCACAGAAGTCGATCCGATTCTTCAGGAGCCGGACGTACCGGGCGTGGTCCTCCGGCCGCGGGGCGTCGATACGTCCTCGGTCGGTCGATGCCCCGTGCACGTCGATGCATCGCAGGTCGGCGTCCGCGAGCGCGGCGCCCAGCGCATCCATGTCCGCCGCCGAGTAGACCCGCTCGCGGTCCCAGTCGTCGCACCAGTGGACGAGGCGGAATCCGTGTCGACGGTAGAGCGCGTACTTCTCGGCCCGCGACGGCCGAAACGTGTAGTCGAACATGTCGCTGGTGATGCTGGCCGCTCGCGGCATGGGTGCGCCCTCGCCGGGTATTTACCGCATCTTCTTCGTTCAGCGAGTTGACGGCAATCATCAGGACCGGCGTTCCTCGGTCCACGTGTTCACAAGCCTCGCCACCCAATGAGAAGACGCCGGCACGATCGAGGCAAACTCGTCGCGCCGGCGTCGTATCGAACGCTTCAGGGATTAGGCATGAAACAGCGATGCCACATACTGGACGCGCTTCGCGCCGGCCAGACCGTGCGGGCAGGCCTCGTGACAGATCGTGCAGTCACCGCACTGGGCGGCCTTGGCGGCGATGCCGCGACCGAGGTCGCGGAACGTATCCCGCGCGTACTCGCAGTCGTGATGCTCGTCGTGATACATGTGGATCCGCATCAGGTCATTGACGGGCAACCCCTGCGGGCAGGCGGCGGTGCATCGTCCGCACATCTGGCACACGTGGCCGCACTCGGCGTAGAACCGGTGTGCAAGGGCCTTCTCATGTGGCGTCATGGCCAGGCTCGTCAGGTCGATCTCCTTGAGCTTGCCGACCTGTTGGATGCTGTCGAAGGTAAATAGCACCGTATCGGAGCCTTGCTTGAGCAGTGTCTTGCAGTGGACCTGGAAGGTATCGGCGCCCTTGGCCATCGCCTCCCGGGCATGGCTCTTCATCGAGATCACCCCCAGGCCGTTCTTCTTGAGGGCCGTGATGTTCTTCATGTACCGCTCGGCGTCGCCCTTCTCGCCCTTGGCGGCGGAGACCATCGGCTCGGTCGTGAGCAAGGCGGCGTCGAAATACTTCGGCGCCTTGGCCAGCACCATCTCGAAGACCTCGTTGAGCGCCCCGTGACACACGAAGCCGGTGAAACGGATCTTGCCCTTCTTCTTCAGATCGTCCTGGACCTTCATCAACTCATCAAGCCGGCCAGGGTCCGGGTCGTGCAACGTCGGCAGGTAGACGTCGCAGCGGTCGGTGTAGAGGTCCTTGAGCATCTTGTCGAGCTCGCCCTCGAGGTCCCTGTCCTTGCCCTTGAGGCAGAGCGTCAGCTTGTCGCGCATGCCCTTGTTGGTCTTGAAGACCTGGCCCATGGCCCGCATCGCATTGCCGCCCCGATAGCTGGAGGAGTTGTGGACCATGTTCACGCCGGACTTGACGATTAGCTCGAGCACCTTCGCGCCCTGGCCTCCCGACGTGTGCAGCGAGCCGTACGTGACCTGCGTGACCTTGAGTTTGGTCTTGCCGAGGGTCTTGGTGCCGAGCTTCGCCCCGCCGGCCGCCGCCTCTGCCACGCCGTGCGACATCGCGCCGGCCCCGACAGCCGCCGCCCCTTGCAGAAACCTACGTCTGGACAGATCGCTCTGGTATTGATCGTTCATGGATATCCGTCTCCTGGCTCGCGTTGAGAACTGGTTTATGCCGCGCGGCGGGAAGGCACCGCGCCGCTGCCCACCCGCTGTGGACCTGCGCGAATGGACATTTTCCCTAAGGTGCTTGGGGATCGCAATAACGTGCCACGTCCACGGCGTTCGTGTTATCACCCGGGCGATCCCGCTTCGCCTCACACCGCCGTTCCCGGCATCCATCGGAGGATGTACATCACCAGGAACAGGCTGATCAGTCAAAAAGACTCGGCTCGGCGGCTTTGGGGTAGAACAGCCCAAGCACAAGCCAAGACCTCGGATGATCCAGCATATTGCCAACGATGAAGTAGGTGTCCTTGGTTGGCGAACAGAGTTCATCGAAGAACTTGTATCGAACTTTCTCTGCGGCCTCTTTCTCGGTAAACCCTTGATCCCGAAGCTTCCAGAAGAGGGCCCCGACTTCCCAATCCACGATGCTCATCTTGTGTTCGTGGTCACAGTCCGGGTCATCACAACGGAACCTGTAGTGGAACTTGAAGGGAACCTTTCTAAGTGGGCGTCTTGAGGCCGTCCGCTCGTCCCACAAACGGTACTGCTTCAGTGCTTCTTTGAAGGCGGGATCCCAATCCGCATTGTCGGCTGTGACGACGAGCGTGCGAATCTCCTTCGGCTTGAAGACACCAAGCGACGTCCGATCCTCCTTCCACGCGCGACGAAGCTGTTCCATGGATCGGGATGGCTGCGCCAGGACATATCGTGCTCGCTCGGACCAGTCTCCTTTCCTACCTGTTCCGATGGGCCTCCCAAGAGTTCGGAAGGTAGATAGGTCAGGTCGGTAACTCTCCTTCCGGATGTCCTCCCGTCCCCTCTTCTGCGCCTTGACCTCAATCCACTGGTACTTCCGGTATTGCTGGCCCGAGGGCAGATCTCGAAAGTTGATCGGGTACAGTCGGACGAACTCGCCGGTCTCCTTCACCCCGGCAGTGCAAACCAACTCATCGTATTTGGTCGAAGGAATCGGATAGGTTTTGACGGCGATAAGGATCTTGAGCTGTTCCCAGTCCATGACACATGCTCAACGAAGGTCATACACCGACAAGCCAGTCATCTCACTGACCGCTTTCGCCACTCGTGATCGATGGCAACAGAGAGGGTCTCGCTCCTGGCAGAGCAGAGCGGTTCGAGAGGACGCCACCAGATCCGCAACTCGTCGCAGCGCCTTCTGGCAGTTCGGAAGCATCCGGTGTTCGTATTCATCCAGAAGCCGCTGATAGGATTCGTAATCGTTGAGGTCGGTGCGCATAGAGCTTGGGATCCCAAGTTCCGCTAGATGGACGTACTCCACGCCCAAATCGTCCACGATGCGTTTAAGCGTGGAACGCGAGAACCCGAACTTACGTGAGAGGGCATTGGCACGTACATCGGCAAGCCGCTCAATCCCGCTACGCAACAAGCCATTGAAGAAACCATCCACAGACTTGCCCTCGTAGCCGACCGTGAACACGGCAAGATCCGGCTTCTCCTCCGCGGCTTCGCAGGGACTCCGGAAGTACCACGCGTTGTCGGCTTCGGCCTCCTGGGCAACTCCTGGACCATCCATCTTCGCGTATCGAAGGGCGAAGTCCGACAATGCCCGACGAGTACGAACGGGAAGCCCGCGGAACATCTTCACGACCCCGACGCGCTCGTGGGGAAGCAAGCGAATCCCGCTACGGTCCGGAACTAGGTAGCCCAGATCCGTCAGCCGATCGATTTCTCGCAGCAGGAAGAAGGAATACGGTCCATCGCTGGAAGGAACGAAATCGTAGAAGGCCATCTGCTCGCGGATTGCCGTCCGTTGCCGCATCAGGTAGGCAAGCTTCATCAGCCAACCTGCCGTTACAGCTTCAGACGGCAGGCTCATCAGGTACAGCAGGACCTTCTGTCGACCAAGCAATCGCACCGTGCCTTCTCCGCCGCTTGGCTCCTCCAGCCCCCATGCCAGATCCTAGCACCTCCACGCATCCCTTTCACTACCTTGCATCGGCTGATGTATCTCGATCCGTTGAGTACGAGGCCCCCTCAACCTGGAAGAACGACCTCACACCGCCGTACCCGGCATCCATCGGAGGGCATACATCACGAGGAACAGGCCGGCGAAGACGTAGACCAACGCGTGCACCTCCCGCGCGCGGCCCGAAGCGATCTTGAGCAGGGCGTACGCGATGAAACCCCATGCGATGCCCGCGGCAATGCTGAAGGCGAACTGCATCACGATCATGCAGAGGAACGCCGGAATCGCCTCGGACAGGTCGTCCCATGCAATCTTCCGCACGGCGGGCATCATCAGCGTGCCGATGAGGATCAGCACCGGCGCGATGATCGGATACTTCATCACCGGCGCTTCGACGCTCCCCACGTTCACGCCGCTGCCGACCACGTAGATCAACGGATAGAACGGCACCGCCAGCAGCAAGAGCACCCCCGTAACGATCGCGGCCAGGCCCGTCCGCGCGCCGGCCGAGATGCCGCTGGTCGACTCGATGTAGCTCGTGACCGTGCTCGTCCCGAGACACGTCCCCGCCACCGTGCCGACCGCATCACTGAAGAGCGCCCGTTCGACGCGCGGGATCTTTCCGTCGACCATCAACCCGCCTCGCTCCGATACGCCGATGAGCGTGCCGATCGTGTCGAACAGATCGAGCATGAAGAAGATCACGATAACGGCCACGCACGTGAGGAACCGCTGGCTGAACAGCCCGCCGAAGTCGAGTTGAAGGAACGTCTTGCCCGGGTCGAGGGGCGGCGTCTCGTGCAGCGGCGCGATCAGGGCGACCTCCCCACCGGAGAACTTGGTCACCGCCCAGGCCGTGATCGCGGTCGCCACGATGCCCATGAGGATTGCGCCCTGGAACCCTCGCACCATGAGCACCGCCGTCACGACCAAGCCGAAGAGCGTGAGCAATGCCACCGGATTTCGCAGCTGCGAGAGGTCCACCAACGTCGCCGGATTGCCGACGACGATCTGGCCGTACTGCAGCCCGACCATCGCGATCAACAGGCCGATGCCGACGGCGATCGCATACTTCAGCGAATCGGGCATCGCCGCGATGACGGCCTCCCGCAGCCCGACGAAGCTCAAGAGCAGGAACAGCGCGCCCGCGATGAAGTTCGCCGCCAGCGCCTGCTGCCAGGTCAGCCCGAAGCCCCCCGCCGCCAGTGGCAGGCAGACCGTGAACGCGAAGAGGACGTTGTGCCCCATCGCCGGGGCAAGCGCGACGGGCAGGTTCGCCAGCAGCCCCATCAGCACGCAAGCAAGCGCCGACGCGATGCACGTCGCGAACATCACCGCGCCAAAGTCCATGCCCGTCGTCGCCAGGATCGCCGGCTGCACGAAGATAATGTACGACAGCGCCATGAACGTGACCGTCCCGCCGATGACCTCGCGGGGGACCGTCGACTGTCGCTCCTGGATGTGGAAGAGTCGTTCGAGCATGGCTCCCTCGGTTGGAAGACGATCGCGGCTATTCCGTCGCGCCGGAAGGTAACGTCGGGACATCGTCGCCCGTGACGCGATGGATGTAGGCCACGCCCACCGAATCGCCCCAGACGTTGACGGCCGTGCGGAAGCGATCGAGCAGCCAATCGACCGCGAGGAGCAGCCCCACGCCCTCGAGCGGCAGGCCGACGGCCGTCAGCACGATCACCATCGTGAAGAGACCCGCCTGCGGGATGCCGGCCGCCCCGATCGACGCCAGCGTCGCCGTGATGAAGATCAGCACGATCTTCACGAACGGCAGATCAATGCCGTACGCCTGCGCGATGAAGATCGCCGCGATGGACTCGTAGAGCGCCGTGCCGTCCATGTTCACCGTCGCCCCGAGCGGCAGGACAAACCCGGCCGACTTCCGACTGAGCCCGGCGCGCTGCTCCGCGCAGTCGATCGTCAGCGGGAGCGTGGCCGACGACGAGGCCGTCGACCAGGCCGTCAAGACCGCCGGCACCATCGCCGTGAAATGGCTCAGCGGGTTGCGTCGCCCCAGTAGGCCGCACAACACGGGCAGGATGATGAACGCATGCACGCCGAGCCCGACAAGCACCGTAGCCATGTACTTTCCGAGGCTGG